>CBDUKK010000091.1:0-6833 GCA_965367795.1 uncultured Gammaproteobacteria bacterium | reverse complement strand
CATGGACGGCGAATTTAGTCCTGTGCGCCCGGATGGCGCATCAGGACGGGCTCGTTGGCAACAGTGAGGAATTCAGGCACCCCGAGTGTTTCTCTCGGGGCAAACAAGGTGGGATGGCATTCTTTTGGTTACTTTTCTTTTGCTACTGACTAAATTTGTCTGGAACAAATTTGAACGAGCTGTGCTCGGCCCGAAGTGTGAATAACATGGAAGTTATTCATAAAGAAAAGTAACTCGCCGTAAAAGGCGAAACTCACGATAAAAATCCACGTACCTAAGTTGCGTTAATAAAAGAGAAACAATGGGACCAGACACGAGTACCTCGCCCGCGGTGCGAATACCACAAAGCCTAATTAAAAGTAGCAAGTAAATACCAAACACCAATACAACAAAAACACCTCTCAAAGTGACATAAAACACCACTCTCAGTTATAATTCGCCCCTTCCAAAAAATACCTGTAAAGGCTGACCTATGACCGACGCAACCCAACGCCCTGTACGACGCGCACTTATCAGTGTTTCCGATAAAACCGGCATTATCGAATTTGCCAGATCACTACACGCTCAGGGCGTAGAGATTCTATCCACCGGTGGCACAGCCAAAATGCTGATCGAAGAGATGATCCCTGTCATGGAGGTGTCCAAACACACCGGGTTTCCAGAAATCATGGATGGTCGCGTCAAGACACTGCACCCGAAAATTCATGGCGGCATCCTGGGCCGTCGCGGCATCGATGATGGCGTTATGAAAGACAATGACATCGCACCGATCGACCTGGTGGTGGTTAACCTTTACCCATTTGAAGCAACCGTCGCAAAAGAAGGCTGCTCACTGGACGATGCCATCGAAAACATCGATATCGGCGGCCCGGCCATGGTTCGAGCCACTGCGAAAAATCATGCCTATGTCAGCATCATCGTCGACCCGGCAGATTACCAGCGCGTACTGGATGAGCTGAGCAGCAATCAAGGTACTGTCAGCGATGTAACTCGTTTCGACCTTGCAGTAAAAGCTTTCGAACATACTTCGAATTATGACGGTATGATCGCAAATTACCTCGGCCGGGTCAGGCAGGACGGCTCGATGGATGAGTTGCCTCGCACCATCAACCTGCAATTTAACAAGGTACAGGAAATGAGGTACGGTGAAAACCCGCATCAACATGCCGCATTTTACACGGAGAAAGAACCCGCTGATGCCTGTATCGCAACCGCGAAACAGCTACAGGGCAAAGAGCTTTCATTCAACAATATCGGTGATACGGATGCTGCACTGGAATGCGTCAAGCAGTTCGAAGAACCCGCCTGTGTCATCGTAAAACATGCGAACCCATGTGGTGTATCACTCAGCGATAATATCCTGGATGCCTATAACAAGGCCTACAGTACTGATCCTGAGTCTGCTTTTGGCGGAATTATTGCCTTCAATCGTGAGCTGGATGGTGACACAGCAAAGGCCATCGTTGAACGCCAGTTCGTCGAAGTGATCATCGCCCCCAGTGTTTCGGGTGAAGCCATAGAAGCAGTCGCCGAAAAGAAAAACGTCCGCCTGCTTGAGTGCGGTCAATGGCACGGTGCGAGTCCGCGTCTGGATTATACACGTGTCAATGGTGGATTACTGGTTCAGGATGCCGACCTGCTGCTGCTCAATGAAATGAAGGTTGTCAGCGAGCAACAGCCGTCAGAACAGCAGATGAACGACCTGCTATTCAGCTGGAAAGTAGCAAAGTTCGTCAAGTCCAATGCCATCGTATACGGCAAGAACAACATGACCATCGGTGTTGGTGCCGGCCAGATGAGCCGTATCAACAGCGCACGCATCGCAGGTATTAAAGCAGAACACGCAAAGCTTGAAGTGGCCGGCTCGGTAATGGCATCCGATGCCTTCTTCCCTTTCCGTGACGGCATCGACGCAGCCCATGAAGCAGGTATTGTAGCGGTGATTCAACCTGGAGGATCGATGCGCGATGATGAGGTTATCGCTGCTGCTAATGAGTTTGGCATGGCCATGATCTTCACCGGGATGCGCCACTTCCGCCACTAGATTACTGTTATTTCAAATAAGACACGATCTAACCAGGGTATTGATTTTTAGTTAAAATCATCTGAAATCCACAAAAATTATGTTATAAAGTGTCTCATGGAAGAGAAGCGTCTCAAAGAAAACAGGCAATTACGTGAGCAACTGGATAAACTGCTCAACGAAGCCCGTCGTAACGAACAGACACAGAGCTCGTTTGATGACTTCTCATTATCCGTGGTTGCAGCACAGGGACCACAGGAACTTTTCCAGCTACTTCTCGAGGAACAGAAAAAATTTCGCATCGATGAGATACGGCTCTGCCTGGTCGATCGTTTCCATGAAGTCGAGCGCCTGCTCACAGAAAGCTATCAGAACAACTACCCTGGACTGAGCTTCATCGATACAGAGACCAGTAAGCTACTGATCTCAGATATTCCCGATCTTCCTGTGCTAGGAACTCGTATCATCACTAAATATGACTGGCTGATAAATATCGAAGAGACCAGCAAATACCGTTCAGCCGCCCTGTTGCCGTTAAAACGAGGCAATGAGATCATCGGTATCCAGCTATTGCTGAGTGAGGATGAGACACGTTATAACCACTCGGATGGCACGACTTTTCTACAGAAATTGGGCGCCATGATTGCGATCTCAATTGAAAACTGCATATACCGCCAGCGCACACTCGAACTAGGTTACCAGGACGGGTTGACCAACGCATACAATCGTCGTTATTTCGACGAGCGATTGAAACACGAAGTTGACCGCTGCTCACGAAAAAAATCTGACCTGGTATGCTTATTTATCGATGTTGATTTTTTCAAAAAGATCAACGACAAACATGGACACCAGGTTGGTGATGCCGTTCTGGTCAGACTGGTTGCATTGATGCGAGAACAGGTACGGTCAAGTGACATCGTTGCGCGTTACGGCGGAGAAGAGTTTGCCATCATCTTACCTGAGACCGGCATACAAATCGCCCACGAAGTAGCAGAACGCATTCGCAGCCAGGTAGAAAAACAGAAACTGATCTTCGAAGATAAAACGCTGGGAATTACCGTATCTATAGGCCTGGCCTCACTGAGCCAGATAAAATTCCATATGGAAAAAGATAAAACAGACCAGTTCGATGATATAGCTGACAGTCTTGACCAGCTATTATTGAGAAAAGCTGATGAAGCGCTTTACCAGGCCAAACAGACAGGAAGAAACCAGGTCGTTATCAAAAAGATGGCAAGCTGATTTACGAATCAGACTAATTCACCACTCACAGCGGATAGTTATAAATCGCTCTGTAGCTTAATCACGTTGTCCGATATTACATAACTACGCGCATTCAGTTTCCAGCTTTCATCCGCAATACCATTGTTAGCTACCTCAAAATACCAGACACCCTGAGTGATAGGTTCATCGAGATAACCGATATACTGATCACCGATACCGTGATTCAATGTAATACTGATATCACTGTTAGCACGAGTAGCATGTTGAAAGTTTAACTGAAGTGAAACCGGGTAATCATCAAGCAAACCCTTATCAAACTGAACATTGATAACCCTGCTACTACTTTCAAATTGTATAACCGCACTCAGATTAAGCTCTGAGGCCTTTTTATCCAGGGTGATAACATCATTGATCCCAAGCCCCTGTTTATAATAATCATCAGCGACCAGCCCATCATCGGTATCGACCGCCAGCCAGATCATGACGACCCCCATGATTACCGCGGAAAACGGTATCGAGATCATCATCCATACCAGCGGGTAACTGTGCCAGGGTTTATTCAGTTCACTAGATTGCATAATTTCCTGCATGGTTATAATAATTATTTGAAGGCTGGTCCAAGGAAGCGGGCTTCTTCTACCACGCTTAATTCATCGAAACCTTTAGCTCTCAGTGTAAATGATATCTCGCTACTGCGCTGCTTCAGGTTGTAAGAATCGACCTGCACGCGAACCGGCAACTCGATAACCTCACCACTTTTCACCTCTATGATATCAGAATCTTTCTTCAGAATTAAATCTGGTATACCTTCTGCCGTCAGAGTATAGATGTGATCCTGTTTATCCATGTTTAGTAACTTGATGATATAGACGTTCTCTATCAATCCATCATTGGTTTCACGGTACAGGCTGTTTCGGTCTCGGATCACATCCAGACCGATAGGCATGCGGTTGAGGATAGAATAGAAAGCGCCGACAGTGATACCGATCAATATTAACCCATAAACAATCACACGTGGCCGCAGGATATTCGTATGCTGCCCCTTCAGGCCACTTTCAGTGGTATAGCGGACCAGGCCACGCTCGTAACCCATCTTGTCCATGACATCATCACAGGCATCGATACAGGCGGCACAACCGATACACTGATACTGCAGACCATCACGGATATCGATACCCGTCGGGCAGACCTGAACACAGATAGTACAGTCGATACAGTCACCCAAGCCGGCTTCCGCCTTGTCGACAGTCTTCTTCCTGGGCCCCATCGGCAGACCACGCGATTCATCAAAAGATATTATCATCGTATCGTGGTCGAACATCGCACTCTGAAAACGAGCATATGGACACATGTAGAGACATACCTGCTCTCGCAACCAGCCGGCGTTTCCATACGTAGCCAGGCCATAGAAATAGATCCAGAAAGTTTCCCATGGGCCGGTATTGAAGGTAAGGAAATTAACTGCTAGCTCACGAATCGATGAAAAGTATCCGACAAATGTCAGGCCGGTAAAAAGTGCGAAGGCTATCCAGATAAAATGCTTGGTCGCCTTGATACGTATTTTTCTAAATGAGTTTGGAGATTTATCCAGCTTCATCTGTTGCGGACGCGATCCCTCAACTTTTCGCTCTATCCACAGGAAAGCTTCGGTCCATACCGTCTGTGGACAGGCATAACCACACCATACTCGGCCCGCCAACGCAGTAACAAAGAACAGGCTAAGCGCAGCAACGATCAACAACAACGCGAGGTAGAAGAAGTCCTGCGGCCAGAACACCATATTAAGGATGTAGAACTTACGTTCGGGCAGATCGAATAACACTGCCTGACGTTCATCCCATTGTAACCAGGGGGTTATGTAATAAAGCCCCAGTAATGTAGTCACACCCATGGTACGCAACGCAGCAAACAGACCATGCACTTCGCGTGGATAGATCTTCTGCCGTTTTGCGTATAACGACTGTTCTACATCATCACCTGATTTGGTATCGTTAGCTTTTGTACTAACTTTCGCTTCATTATCAACCATTATTAGTTTATTACCTAATACTGTTATTTCTATACGTTTAAAAGCACATGCGGGTAACATGCGCTTTATAAAATTAAAATGTGATTTTCTTATTTACAGTTTAGTTATAGAAATATTTCTTTAACTAACACTACCCGCTTTATCTGCAGCCTGACGTTTAGCCTCAGCTTCTTGCATTGCTTTATTTATCGCCTGGCAAGGTTTCAAGAAATAGCAGGTCGCCGCAGCTGTTGCCGCTCCAAAGAACCAGAACACAAAAAAGCAGATTGAGTAAAAACCCAATCTGCTTATATCGTAATCGATGAATATAACGGCAGGATCAAATGCAGTTGTAAGCACTATAGTAGCGATACCGGCCATGATAAAGGCTGGCCATAACACCGCAACGATTCGTTGTATTAAAGGTATCGCATTCATATGCACATCCTACACCTGGATAGCATCTAAGTACAGATGCTATCCAGACGCGCATTTACTAGTCAGACTGGTGCGACAGGCTATACACGTAAGCAGACAGGATATGCACTTTTGCCGAACCTAAGAACTCGCCATGAGCCGGCATTCTGCCGTTACGGCCTTTGGCAAGAGTTTCTTTAATGGCACGTGGTGAGCCACCATATAACCAGATATTGTTAGTCAGGTTTGGTGCGCCCAGAGCCTGGTTACCGGTACCACCAGGCATATGACAACCAACACAGAACATATCATATTTCGCCTTACCGGCTTCAGCAGATGCGGTATCGACTTCACGCCCAGCGATACTCATTACGTAACTGGCGACCTGATCAATACCCTCTTCACCTAATGAAGTTTCCCAGGCTGGCATAACACCATTTCGTCCATGCAGCAGTGTTGCTTCGATCTGCTCTGGTGAGCCACCATATAACCAGTCGTTATCACGCAGGTTAGGGAAACCGGTAGCACCGCGTGCATCCGAGCCATGACAGACAGCACAGTAGGTAACATATAAGCGTTCACCAGCTTTCATGGCTGCCGCGTCAGCAGCCAGTGCAGGGATAGGCGTCTGCTCAAACTTGGCAAAGATAGGGCCAAACTCAGCATCAGCTGCAGCGACTTCAGCCTCATACTCACCCACTTCTGTCCAGCCGAGAATGCCTTTAAATGATCCCATACCAGGATAAAGGATCAGATAACCGATAGAAAAGACGATAGTGATGTAGAACATCCACAACCACCAACGTGGCAGTGGGTTGTTCAACTCTTCTAGATTCTCATCCCACACGTGACCTGTCGGTACACCTTCTTCAGTCTCTGCTTTATTAGTTCCCATCAGCAGGTAGACCAGCCAGATAATGCCGCCACCTACGATTGCAATAATAAACCAACTCCAGAATTCGCTGGTAAAGTCAGACATAATAATTCCTCATAACCTAAGTTTTTATTCTTTAATTCTGTTCAAATCCAGTGTCTACACATGTCGTGTAAACTTCAGAGATCACGGCGTTCATCATCAGACACCGCCTTATCATCATCAAGCGCCATTCTTGCCGCTTCATCAAAACTCTTTTTACGTTTACCGCTCCATGCCCAGAAAAC
>CBDUKK010000090.1:0-6854 GCA_965367795.1 uncultured Gammaproteobacteria bacterium | reverse complement strand
CCATCAGTATTGTTAAAGATGCCTTTTATGATCTCCAGGCTATGCGCCGAATCTGTCGCCCTTATCTGCTCCAGGTCAGCGCGTGACATACCAAAATCTTCAGGCTGAATGGTATACGTAGTTACAGCACCATCATTCAGTTCAGCGACAAAAGTAGGCGCGGCGATACTGATCTCATCCATGCCATCCTCCGCATGCACGACCAGCACATGGTTACTGCCAAGCTGCTTTAGAACATGCGCAAGCGGTTCCACCAGGTCTTTGCTGAACACGCCAAGGACCTGGTTTGGTGCACCGGCCGGATTGGTTAACGGACCCAGCACATTGAAGATGGTACGCACAGCCATCTCGCGGCGCGGACCGATGGCATGCTTCATCGCACTGTGATGCAGCGGTGCAAACATGAAACCGACACCGATCTCATTTACACAGCTGGCTACCTGTTCCGGGCTTATCTCGAGGTTAACACCCGCCGTTTCCAGAACGTCGGCACTGCCTGACTTACTGCTGATCGAGCGGTTACCGTGTTTCGCGACTTTTCCGCCGGCAGCAGCTACCACTATTGCGCTGGCGGTGGAGATATTAAAACTGCCTGATGAATCACCACCAGTACCACAGGTATCCACCAGGTGCTTTTTATCGACCTCGACTTTGCTGGCGAGCTCACGCATGACACCGGCCGCGGCAGCGATCTCATCGATACTCTCGCCTTTCATTCGCAGACCGATCAGGAACCCACCTACCTGTGCAGGAGTCGCCTCCCCGGTCATTATCAGGCGCATGGTATCGCTCATTTCCTGCGCTGTCAGGTCACGTTTCTCGGTTACTGCTTTTATAGCTTGTTGCATTGTAATAGTAGCCATGCTTTTCTTTTCTCGTCCTGGTTCACATTACCCGTCAGTTGCTATTTCGACCGTGAGGGACGAATCTTGCACTGATGGTTTATAAGATCTTTCACTATGGTACAAGATGACGGCTAATAATATTTTATCGGAGGCTGTCATTTAGATTTCAAAAAGTTATTCAACAGGTCATGACCATGCTCGGTCAATATCGATTCCGGGTGAAACTGTACACCTTCGACATTCATGGTCTTATGGCGCACCCCCATGATCTCATCCATCTCACCATTTTCTGTCTCTGTCCACGCGGTGATCTCGAGACAATCTGGCAATGATTCTTTTTCGATGACCAGTGAATGATAACGCGTGGCAGTGTAAGGATTGCTCAGGCCTGCAAATACGTGGCCATCTTTATGATAGATACGCGAGGTCTTGCCGTGCATGATCTCTTTAGCATGAATGATCTTGCCGCCGAAGACCTGTCCGATACTCTGATGTCCGAGACAGACGCCAAGAATAGGGATCTCACCAGCGAAGGCTTCAATGGCCTGCATCGAGATACCTGCCTCATCTGGCGTACACGGTCCCGGCGAGATCATCAGTTTTTCTGGCTTCTTGGCCCGGATCTCATCGACTGAAATCTCATCATTACGATACACCTCTACATCAGCACCCAGCTCGCCCAGGTATTGCACCAGGTTGTAGGTAAATGAGTCGTAATTGTCTATCATCAATAACATATTAAATCCGCTTTTCTTTTTAACTAACTTCGTTTAATCATCACTGTAGTGCATATGGCGAAGCCATCGGTTCGCCGACAAAAAGTCCCTGGCCGGGCCAGGCGACACTTTTCCAGTACGCTTCCATCAGAGACTCGCCATTGGTATAACGTTCGATAACTATACCCGGATTAGGAAACTTCTGGGTAAAAGCACACGGTTCTACGACGGTGCCATAACTGGCGGTAGCCCCGGCATCCAGCCAGCGCAACAGGCTCATCTGCTTCCAGCCTGACAGGTTACCACCGCTGGAAGTCAGGTGATCTGCAATCGCACCGGGCAGGTACCGGTTACTTTCGATGGCCCTCACCTTTTTCAAACCAGTGAAATAAAACATCACATCATCTTTATCTTGCAGCACGTCAGCATCCACCTGCTCGATATTGATCTGCTCTGACAGCAGTTCTTTGATTACCGGATAACGCCTTGAACGCACGTTCCTCGCTTTATCAGAAGTATTCATCAGATAAGCCGTGGCCTGCGGATTCGATCCGTCGGCAGCTACGCCACGATCGATCATTCCATACACCTGCTGCAACGAGCTGCCAGCCAGCATCATCGTCGGCCTTATCAGCAATTCGTCACTCGGCAGCGTACTATCTGAATTATAATAACTACTCATCCGCGTAGGTTTACAACCTTTAGCGCAAAACGATCTATCGAAACCAAAGGCAAACGCCGAGGTGATCGACATGCAGGCTACTTTGAACGGCTTGCTCCAGGCCAGTGCATAGTATTGCACGCTGTCTGGTGTCTGCTCTGACACCTGCTGGTAGATCTCAGTAAACTTGTCTTCAGCTAGCGAGTTCCCACCCGCAGGCATGCTGATCTTTATTATATTCTGTTGTGGGATACCACGTTTCTTCTGATAATAATCGGCGATCAACTGACTATCAGCATCTTCACTATTGACCACTATCGCAACCTGCTGTGCTGTAATCTTTGCGCTCGCAAGAGGCACAAAACTAAATGACAGCAATATTACTGTAATCATTTTTGGTAACCGCATCATGATTGCGCTAAATATTTACTGACTAGAGTCTAGGCCTGCCTCAGCAAGCGAAACAGCACGGAAGATGGCGCGCGCTTTGTTCATCGTCTCTGCCCATTCGTTTTCTGGTACAGAATCATATACGATACCAGCACCAGCCTGTATCGACAGGTGTTTGTCTTTTATCACCGCAGTACGGATCGCGATCGCAGTATCCATATTGCCGTTCCATGAGAGGTAACCGACAGCGCCGGAATAGATACCACGTTTCACCGGTTCGAATTCATCGATGATCTCCATAGCTCGGATCTTTGGTGCCCCGCTGACGGTGCCTGCCGGGAAAGTGGCACGTAATACATCCATCGAACTCAGCCCATCTTCCAGCTCACCGGTGACATTTGAAACGATATGCATCACGTGCGAATAACGTTCGACCACCATCTTGTCAGTCAGCTTCACCGTCGAGGTCTTGCTCACCCTGCCGGCGTCATTACGCCCCAGGTCGATCAGCATCAGGTGTTCCGCCAGTTCCTTGGGATCAGCCAGCAGCTCTTTTTCCAGTGCGATATCGCTGGCTTCATCCTTGCCCCTTGGCCGCGTGCCTGCGATCGGCCTTACCGTTACCTGCCCGTCTTCCAGGCGCACCAGTATCTCGGGGGATGAACCCACGATATGATGGTCACCCAGGTCGAGGTAATACATGTATGGCGATGGGTTCAGGCTGCGTAGAGCACGATAAAGATTCAACGGCGGCGCGTTGAACGGGATGGTCAAGCGCTGCGATAGCACCACCTGCATGATGTCACCGTCAACAATGTACTGCCTGGCTTTACTGACTGCGTCTTTATAACCCTGCTCGGTAAAACCAGAGACGAAGTCTTCTTCATTTACCGCCTGCGTAACATGGTCACTTTTTGCAGGTAGTGTATTACGCAGCGCTTCAGCAATCTGCTGCAGACGTTCTTCACCTTTCACTAGCGCATTCTCGTCGTCCGTATCAGCATGCACGATAATAAACAGCTTGCCTGACAGGTTATCAAATACCACTACCTCTTCTGATACCATCAACAGGATATCAGGTGTCTGTAACGGGTCAGGCTTGCCAGTTTTAGCCAGGCGTTTTTCTATGTAGCCGATAGTCTCATAGCCGAAATAACCGACCAGGCCACCGGTGAAACGTGGCAACTTCTCGTCTTCATAGACCTTGAAGCGAGACTGGTAATCATCGATCCATTGCAATGGGTCATCGACCGTTTGCTGATTGATCAGGTGATCGTCTTCATATTCTGATATCTCATAACCAGAGACTTTAATGACCGTCTTACAGGGCAGACCAATGATGGAGTAACGACCCCATTTTTCACCACCCTGAACCGATTCGAACAGGTAGCTATATGGCGCATTCGCCAGTTTCAGATAAGTGCTGAGCGGAGTATCCAGATCAGCCAGTACTTCACGCACTAACGGGACACGGTTAAAACCCTGTTGTTTGAGATCAGAGAGACCGGATTGAGAGATCTTCGATTTAGAGAATGTTTCAGCAGACATTGTTTTTTCCAGACATAATATTTAAGACGACACAGCCACTTACATAGGCATTACGATTAGGGCAAGCATTGCGCTTCACCATCGCCAGTGTTTGTTCGTCTCCACTATTATCAGCATGTGTCCGGAAAAATATTTCATAGCTGGATATTAGAGCATGTAAGAAAAATATTAAAGCCTTCTCGTTACCATGCGACGAGATCTTTTATCTCAGCCATGGAGTCGACCACTGCGTCAGGATGGTAATCACGGATATCTTCGCCATGGTTATAGCCATAGGACATACAGATGATAGAGAATCCAGCCGCACGAGCTGCTTTGACATCACTCATGGAATCACCGAGCATCATCGATGCGGCGGGGGAAACGCCCAGTTTTTCTGCTGACTGTAACAATGGCTGCGGATCGGGTTTCTTGCGCTCCACCATGTCACCACAGAGCACTGTTTCAAAATACTCACTGATACCGAGATCATTCAGGATCGGCAGGGTAAATTCGCTGGCCTTGTTGGTCACACATCCGATCTTTACACCGGTAGTGACCAGGAATTCGAGGGCTTCCTTTACGCCATCATACAAACAGCTGCGCTTTGAGGTGTTTTCTGCATATAACTCACGGAAGATCGGCAACGCTTTTTCATATAATGCTTCATCCGGCTCACCGTCGAGTGCATTGATGAGGCCACGTTTGACCAGGCGCTCTACACCATTACCTACCCAGTGTCTAACGCTGGCCTCACCCCGTGTCGGCATATCCAGCTGTTTCAGCATCTCATCGACACAGAATGCCAGGTCAGGCACGCTATCTACCAGCGTACCGTCGACATCGATCAAAACCATCTCGGGGCGTTTTAACATGGATACCTGGTATTATAAAAAAGAGAACAACTCACCACAGGGGCACAGAGATTTAGATAGTTAGCCATGCCTGCGGCACAGCAAACAAAGAAAATGTTTTCTCTGTGTGTTCTGCGCCCGTGTGGTTAAAGCTCTACTTCGCCTTAGCCAGCTCAGCGCGCATGGCTGCTATGACTGTATCGTAATCATTGGCATCGTTTTCGCCTTTTGCACCGAAGATAGCGGAACCTGCGACGAACGTATCTGCACCGGCTTCTGCGATCTCTCGAATGTTATCGACCTTGACGCCGCCATCGATCTCGAGACGGATATCAAGACCTGAATTATCGATAATCTTGCGTGCCTGGCGCAACTTGTCCAGCGTTGCAGGAATAAAGGACTGGCCACCAAAACCCGGGTTTACAGACATCAGTAACACCATGTCTACTTTGTCGAGCACATAATCGAGGTAGCTCAGTGGTGTCGCAGGATTAAATACCAGACCCGATTTGCAGCCACACTCACGGACCAGTTGAAGACTGCGATCGATATGCTCACTGGCTTCCGGGTGGAAGGTGATATATGTGGCGCCCGCTTTGGCGAAATCAGGGATGATGCGATCGACCGGCTTGACCATCATGTGCACATCGATATCTGCTGTTACACCATGGTCACGCAATGCTTCACAAACCAGGGGGCCGATGGTCAGATTAGGCACGTAATGGTTATCCATCACATCGAAATGCACGATATCTGCACCTGATGCGAGTACGTTATCTACTTCAGGCCCTAACATCGCAAAATCTGCGGAAAGTATAGATGGTGCTATTTTAAAATCTGCCATGGTCAATCCTCTTGGGGTTACCGTCTAAAAAGGTCGCGCATTTTACATCATTGGCGCTGCCGACTCCACAAGTGATTCAGAGTTGCCCCTTTACAGACATCCAGCCTCACGATTATGATGCGTATTCTTAATTAATTGCAGTGAGTTTAATTTATGTCCTACAGTATCGCTCTTCACCTGCTGGCAGCCGTGGTCTGGGTCGGCGGCATGATATTTGCCCACAATTCACTGCGGCCGGCAGCGGCACGGGTGCTAGAACCACCGTTGCGCCTGGAACTATGGGTTCAGGTATTCCGTCGCTTTTTCGTCCTGGTATGGATCAGCGTCGCCGTGATTCTCGCCAGTGGTTACTGGATGCTGTTTAACTATTTTGGCGGATTTGCAGGTGCCGGCATACACATACATATCATGCACGGTGCCGGCATCATCATGGTGCTGATCTATATGCATGTATTTTTTATACCCTATCGCCGGCTGAGACAGGCAGTCATCGTTCAGGACTACCCATTGGCGGGCGCACAGTTAAACCAGATCCGCAGAATGGTCGGTATCAATATAGTGATCGGCGTGTCAGTAATCGTTATCGCCAGTGCGGGGCGTTACCTGTAACCGAGCGGATTTAGACACAGTCGCAAGTTATATAGAATAATTGCTACATTTAGGGTAATATCTTCGGCCAGATAAGAGGACTTACACAACGATGGTTATTAAGTGACTGATTTATATATATTTAATACTATTGATTCTGTTCAGCTGCCGTTCAGCTTGGTTCCTTCATAATCTTGTCGTACTATATTTAATAACCTAAAAAAACTATAGGAGTAACCTAATGAAACGTCATATTTTAGCTACTGCATCTGCTTTAATTCTTGCTGCTAGCACAAACGTTGCTTTTGCTGGTGATGCTGCTGCCGGAAAAGCGAAAGCGGCATCTTGCGCCGGTTGTCACGGTGCAAATGGTATAAGCGCGGTACCAACTTATCCGAACCTGGCTGGCCAGAAAGAAGCATACCTGGT
>CBDUKK010000089.1:0-6884 GCA_965367795.1 uncultured Gammaproteobacteria bacterium | reverse complement strand
GCATCGATCAAGAAGCAATTCGATGCAGCTGATTATGCCTTTCTGGAAGAAAGAATGACCAGCGATGCAGATACATTAACAGCTCAGGAGAAAGGAAGAATCCTGTTACAATCAGTGCCACAGCTGGACATATCGTCGACCAGGATAAGAGATAACCTGTCGGATGAGGAGCTGATAGCACAGTGGATGCCTGAACCGGCATACCGGGAATTAAGAGGTTTTATATATGACGATCGATGAACTCAAACAAATGTCGCTGGACGCCCTCGATGATCTGAAGGCCGAGGACATCACGGTACTGGACGTGAGAGGTAAAACCACGGTAACTGACTGGATCATCGTCGCTACCGGATCATCCAGCCGCCACGTGAAATCCATAGCGAACAGTGTCATCAGTGCTGCAAAAGAGGCCAACAGAGCACCGCTCGGGTCTGAGGGCGAAGATGAGGGTGAGTGGGTGCTGGTAGACCTGGGTGATGTCATCGTCCATGTCATGCAGCGACAGGTGAGAGAGTATTATGACCTGGAGAGCCTGTGGTCTGTTGATGCTGTTGAGCAGCGCAGAGAGCAGGACAACAGCTAGGTAATTTACCAGTTATTTAATATAGTAAACGTGAAAATAAATCTTATTGCCATAGGCAACAAAATGCCGGACTGGGTAGATGCTGCAGGAAATGATTTCATCAAGCGTCTGCCGGCTGAAATCAAGATCAACACTATCCTGCTTCCGCTGATAAAACGTGGTAAGAATCCCGATATACCCCGCATCGTTCGTGATGAGAGCAGAAAGATTCTGGCAGCAGTTCCAACGGGTTCACAGCTTGTTGTCCTGGACGTGTTGGGCAGGTCAGTAACAACCATGAAACTGTCTGCCATGCTGGATACCTGGTTGCAGCAGGGGCAGGATGTATCCATCGTCATCGGTGGGCCGGACGGCGTTTCGGACGAATTACTCTCGCAGGCAAGCGTGAAACTGTCGTTATCAGCCCTGACTTTTCCACATCCGCTGGTACGGGTCATCATACTGGAGCAGATCTACCGTGCCTGGAGTATTTTGAACAACCACCCCTATCATCGGGCCTGAAGCAGGAGAACTTGAGGATATGGTTGAATCTGCACAAATAATCCTGGCTTCTGCTTCACCGCGGCGACGTGAACTGCTGGAGCAGATCGGGATAACTGCCATGGTGCAGGCGGTAGATATCGATGAATCACGCAACGAGGATGAACCGGTGATCGATTTCGTCGAGCGCCTGGCGATGGAAAAAGCGCAGCGTGGTTTTGATACAGTGAAAAATGTTGAAGCGTTACCGGTACTCGGCTCGGATACCATCGTCGAGATCGGAGGAATGGTCCTGGGCAAGCCAAGAGACCGTGAACACGCAAAGGATATGTTGACGATGTTATCAGGACAGGTGCATGAAGTGCATACATCGGTGGCCATAGTGAGCCATGAAAGGAAAATGATCGAGACCAGTAGTACGTATGTACATTTCAAAACACTGGAAGCTGACGAGATAGACAGCTATATAGATACAGGAGAGGCAGACGATAAAGCGGGGGCATATGCGATTCAGGGCATTGCCGCCCAGTTTGTAAAAAATATAAATGGCAGTTATTCCGGTGTTATGGGTCTGCCATTATACGAGACAGCAAAGCTGTTGAAACAGTGCGGTATAAGACCGTTAGATCTTGCTGGCCACCAATAAAATAATAATAAAGAAAAATTATGAGTAAAGAGATTCTAATCAACATCACACCACAGGAAACAAGGGTTGCGATACTGGAGAACGGTATGCTGCATGACCTGTACATCGAGCGTAGCCGCAGCAGAGGACTCGTCGGTAATGTTTATAAAGGAAAGGTGGCACGTGTGCTACCCGGTATGGAGGCAGCCTTCGTCGAGATCGGTCTGGAGAAGGCGGCGTTCCTGCACGTTTCTGATGTGGCGCAAAAGAATAAGGATAACAACGAACCTGTGAGTATCGGGCAAGTGTTAAGAGAGGGGCAGGAGATACTGGTACAGGTGATAAAAGACCAGCTGGGCACTAAGGGTGCTCGCCTGACCACGAACATCACGATACCTTCGCGTTACCTGGTGTTCATGCCGAATGCAGAAAATATCGGTGTTTCTTCACGTATAGAAAATGAAGACGATCGTGAGCGCCTGAAGAACAGCTTGCTGGAACAGGAGCACCGGATCAAGGATGCCGGTTATATAATTCGCACCGCCGCGGAAGTCGCCGATAAGGATGCTATCGCAAGTGATATCAAGTACCTGAACCGGCTCTGGGATAATATCAACAGCACTTCAGATGTTAAGCCCGGAAATGTCGTACACAAAGACCTGCCGCTCTATCTCAGGGTGTTGCGTGACATGGTCGATGAAGATCTCGAAGAGGTAAAGGTCGACTCACGCGAGACCAGTAACATCATGCTCGAATTTGCAGAAAAGTATGTTCCTGAAGTGGCAGAGTTTATCGAGCATTACCCTGGTGAGCGCCCGATTTTTGATCTGCACGGTGTCGAGGATGAGATACAGAAAGGCCTGGAACGCAAGGTGCAGCTCAAGTCCGGTGGTTACCTGATCATCGACCAGACCGAAGCGCTGACAACGATCGACGTGAATACCGGTGCTTATGTGGGTAGTCGAAACCTGGAAGAAACTATCTTCAAGACCAATCTCGAAGCAGCACAGGGCATAGCCAGGCAGTTACGACTGCGGAATCTCGGCGGTATCGTGATACTCGATTTTATCGATATGACAGAGCCGGAGCATAAACGCCAGGTGATGCGTGCCCTCGAGAAAGCGCTTGAAAAAGACCATGCGCGCACTTCTATCTGTGAGGTATCGTCTTTAGGCCTGGTCGAGATGACACGCAAAAGAACCCGTGAGAGCCTGGAACATGTGTTGTGTGAGACCTGTCCAACCTGTGAAGGCAGGGGTACCATCAAGACAGCCGAAACCATATGTTATGAGATATTCAGAGAGATTTTACGCGAAGCACGGCAGTTCGATGCACAGGAGTTGCTGGTGCTGGCAGCACACGATGTTGTCGACCTGCTGGTCGACGAAGAATCGAGCAGCCTGGCCGAGCTGGAAGATTTTATCGGTATCCCGATCAAGTTCCAGGTCGAGGCATTATTTACTCAGGAACAATACGATGTTGTTATCCTGTAGTAATCAACATATCTAACTATAGTAGAAATTTCGATTACGTAAATGCGATTGGTTTTACGCTTCAGAATCTTCATTATCATCAGTCTTGCTGTGCTGCTGATCTCTGCCGCTGTGGTATTCAGTTTGCTGCGTGCGGTATTACCATATGCTACCGGTTATAAGAATGAGATACAGCAGGAAATCAGCCAGCAGATCGGCCTGCCGGTCGAGATCGAATCTATCGACGCGGCGATCCACTGGTTCTCTCCGCGTCTGAAACTTATCGGTGTTTCTGTCTACGATGAGAAGAACAAAGTACCCCTGTTTAATTTTAAAGAAGCCTTCGTTGAGCTGGACGTCATCGCCTCGATCATGCATAACGATTTTATCGTCAATGATATTGGTCTTGTCGGTGCTGACCTGTCAATCGAGAGGCTGACAGAAAATGAATGGCTGATCCAGGGCATAAAGTTTACCAGTGACGGTGCCAGTGAGCTTCCAGAACAGTTCATTTACATGCTGCAAAATGCCGATTACCTGTTACACGACAGTAATATATATTTCCAGGATCATACCGGTGAGAAGCTGAACCTGAGTCTATTGGACATAAACATGGACGTGAGCAACAGCTTCAATAATCACAGGATTAAGTTTTCGATGAATCTGCCAGAGGAGTATGGCGGTAGCCTTGCTATCGTTGCAGATCTGCAGGGTGAGCACGATTCACTCGATGGTGAAGTCTATATCGAGGCGCAGAAGGTAAATGTTGAGCAGTGGAACAAGAAGTTTAAGTTCCTGCAGCAATATCAGCTCGACACCATACTGGATGTAAACCTGTGGGCTACGATCAGTGGTAGTGATATTCAATCCTTGGCAGCACAGGTGGTTTCCAGGGATCTATCCATTACCAATAAGCAGAACTCACAACACTGGAACACGCCATATCTGACGACAAACTTTCAATACCAGAAGCAGGGTGAACTGTGGAACCTGGCAGTTTCGAACTTCTATTTTGGAACCGAGATTAACGCCAGGTGGGAGCAACCAGTTACCATTTTGGCCAGCGATGATGGCGAATCCTACAACCTGAGCGCTGACTTTCTAAGATTGACCGATCTGCAACAAATTGTAGATGTTGTACTGACCCCCGAGCTGAAGAAAAAGTTCGATGTTCCTGATGTCATCAATAAGTATGAGTTAAAAGCAGATGTCTATAATCTGAACCTGCAGGTCTCGAAAGAGGCACCTGCAGAAACGATATACCCTCAGATAAGTGCTGAAGCAACTATCAATGATTTCTCGATGCATGATAGTGACAATGGAATCAAGCTGACGGGTCTGGACGCTGCTATTCAATTTGAAAACAATGCGGCGATCGTCGAGTTGCAGAGCAGTAATGCAGTGATCGAAATGAATAAGTTGCTCAGGAACCCGGTCTCGGCCGAGATATTGCAGGGTCGGCTAACGCTGCAACGTAACGCAGATTGCTGGCTGATAGAGACAGGGAAGCTGCAGTTAAAGAATGCTCATATCAATTCTTTCTCCCGCTTCAAGCTTAAACTCTCAGCAGAAAAAAATATTTTTATCGATGCGCAGACGGATTTCTACGATGCCTACGGAAAGCATGCCACGCATTATCTGCCCGTAGGCATCATGAAGCCAAAACTCATCAACTGGCTGGATATGGCGGTGACCGATGGTTACGTACCCAGTGGATCCTTTATCCTGTATGGTGATCTCGGTAGTTTCCCGTATCAGCGTCATGACGGTGTGTTCCAGGTGTTATTTTCCGCCAGTGATATAAACATGAAGTTCATGGAAGGCTGGCCAGTGTTGAAGCAAGCCTCAGGCTCGATAAAATTTAATAACCTGTCACTCTTCGTGACCAGGGCGAAAGGTAAAACACAGGGAGTGGAGCTGTTTAACGGTTATGCTGAATTTTTAAATCTAAAGAAACCGCATCTTACTGTTAAGACTGACGCCCGGGGTAAGAATGAGCTGATGCAGTCCTATGTATGGAATAGCCCGCTTGACGATATCCTGGGTAATACCCTGAGGCTGTTCCAGTTCGAAGGTAGCAATGATCTGAAGCTGACGATCGATGTTCCTCTTGATAAGAAGAAAGTTGACGTCGCTATCGATGGCCATCTGAATTTTATTGATACTCAAATATATTATCCTGCGCTAGGTTATGAGCTGTCAGGTATTAATGGAGTGGTCGATTTCACCAGAGAGAGTGTTTTTGCTGAATCGATAGTCGCAAGTATCAATAACCGACCGGTTTCGATCAACGCGTTCACGGAAAATGGTGATACTGGCCGGCAGATTGTTTTCAACCTCGATGGCGTTATCGAACCCGACTACCTCTTACAGCGCTACACCTGGATACCGAAAGACTGGTTGTCAGGTTACGCCGAATGGTCGATGAGCTTCGAAGTGCCATATAAGCCTGATGAATACCTGGTACATGTCACTGCCAGCTCAAAACTGCAGAATGTGGTGATGAATATGTCGGACAGAGTTCACACTAAAAACCCCAGGAATCTGCTTTTTACCACGGACATCAATATAATAGACAGCAGTGACCTCCAGGTCACTGCTCGCCTGAGCAGGAAGCAGGATACCGGTAGTGAGAAAGATACCGTCGTCGATCTATTTGCTGTACGTAATCAAGAAAAGACCTGGAGCTTTAATGTTAAATCAGATTATATGACGGGTAAGGGCCAAGTTACCGAGGGCCTGGGTAAAGGTACACAAATAAAGCTGGATATCGAGGAAGTAGACGTGCATGCTCTGTTCGTCACAAAAAATGGTCAAGCTGGCAAGCCATTGAATCCGGCAGACTTTCCCCCATTGAACTGGAAGGCTAAAAAAGTACTGTGGGATGACTGGACATTTACTGATGTTGAACTGGTAACAAGCTGGCACGAGCATGGTATGTTGATCAATACCTTCTCACTGACAGGGCCAGCGATGACGTTCGATGCCCGTGGTAGCTGGCTGACAGCCTGGAACGGGGTGCATGAGACAGTAATGCAGGGTGAGCTCACCAGCAGCAACTGTGGTGTCACGCTTGTCGGCCTCGGTTACCAGCGCAGCCTGGATCGTTGTGACTACAAAGCGTCGTTCAACTCTAAATGGCCCGCTGAACCATATCGCCTGTCCTGGGCCATCATGAAAGGTGAAACCTCGTTCGAGATGAATGATGGAGAAATTCTCGAAGTCGACCCCGGCGCCGGTGGTCGTTTACTGGGTCTATTGAACATCTTCAAACTGGCGAACCGGCTGGCATTTGATTTTGATGATGTAACTAAAAAAGGTTTTTCCTTCGACAACATCAAAGGCGATTTCGAATTTTCCAACGGTGACGGTTCATTGAAAAACTTTGATGTTTCAGCATCTGCTGCAGATATAAACATGTTTGGTAGAATAGGCATGGTGGAGCATGATTATGGGCTGTTGATGCGGGTCAAACCACATACTGATTCACTGACCTTTGCCGGTGGCGCGTTGCTCGGGGGAGTCGTCGTCGGTGCCGGCCTGGCGTTGATTCAGAAAGTGTTCGATCTTGGAGTCATCGGCCACAACGTCTATTCCATTACCGGCACCTGGGACGAACCGATAATAGAGAAGATAGTTGAGAGAAGCCAGGATACGACTGACGATGATGATTTATAGTGATGAATAAACCTTTTATACCCGGCTATCGATGGCTTTTTAGTAT
>CBDUKK010000088.1:0-6933 GCA_965367795.1 uncultured Gammaproteobacteria bacterium | reverse complement strand
TTCGTTCTTTTAAAATTTATACCTTTCACGTTTGAGAAAACCATGTTTAGAGTGCGCCCCCTCATGGTGAAAGGCCAGGCGTGAAAGCGTAGCTGGGGCAATCCCTGGCAAGATTTAGCAACAACGCTATCCGCCATGAGAGGCGTGCTATGAACGGGGTATTCTTAAACGTGAAAGGTATGTTATGCAACCAATGTTAAATATAGCTGTACGCGCTGCGCGTGCAGCCGGCGACATTATCGTCCGCAACATGGATCGAATTGATCGTCTCAAAGTCGTCACCAAGCAGAACAACGACTTCGTCAGCAACGTCGACCAGATGGCTGAACAGACCATTATCGCCACCATCAAAGAGGCTTATCCGGAGCATGGCATCCTCGCTGAAGAGAGCGGCATACAGGCAGAACAGTCAGAGTTTCAGTGGATCATCGACCCGCTGGATGGCACCACAAACTACCTGCATGGTTTTCCACAGTTTTCTGTGTCGATCGCACTGAAATATAAAAACAGGCTTGAGGTCGGCGTCATCTACGACCCCGTGTCACAGGAATTATTTACCGCATCACGCGGTAATGGTGCGATGCTGAATGACAAAAAGATCCGAGTAACCGGTCATGTAGGACTGAAGAATGCCCTGCTCGGTACCGGCTTCCCCTATTATGACCAGAGTTACCTTGACACCTACCTGGAGACGATGAAAGCGCTGATGCAAAAAACCGCTGGCCTGCGTCGCCCGGGCTCAGCAGCTCTCGACCTGGCATGGCTGGCTGCCGGCCGCATCGACGGTTTCTGGGAATTCAACCTGAAAGCATGGGACATCGCTGCCGGCGCACTGATCGTACGAGAGGCCGGCGGCATCGTCAGTGATTTTGAAAATAAAGACGGTTACCTGGAGAGTGGTGACATCATCGCCGCAGCACCCAAGGTTTATCCCGAGATGATGAAGATCATCCAGGAAAAAGTGACTGCAGGCAATTATCTAAAGAGATAGTCACCCGCAGTCATTACGAACAAAGCGCGGCAATCCCTATAAGCAGCCGAGTCGCCGAAATGAGATTGCCGCGCTTCGCTCGCAATGACAAATAGTATTTAGCTGTTCTTGTCAGCCCATTCTGACCGGGTGTATGCCTTTATCGTCAGGGCATGTATCGCGCCACTCTGAATATGTTCATTCACCAGTGCATAGACCATCTTCTGTTCCGCCACCATCGTTTTCCCTTCGAACTCATCTGAGACCACGATTGCGGTATACTTACTGCCATCTGCTGTTACCGTCGCCTCACAGCCATCGATACCAGCTTCGATAATTTTTTTTACTTCACTTGTTTCCATTTCATTCTCATCACTATAGTAATTTCGGTATGTTACAACGTCAGCAAGCTTTTGACACCCTACTTTCAATGGCAGAATCAAACATATAATGTTTAACCAGTTAACGCTATTATGCCGCCCGGGTTTTGAAAAAGAATGTGCGGGTGAGATCATGGAACTGGCAAACAAGCGTCAGTTTCCGGCTTATGTACAAACGAAGGAACACTCAGGTTACGTGTTTCTGATAAGCACCAATGCCGATCAGCCTGATATAGAAGGCACCGACCAGCTGATATCAGGAATAAATTTTCGATCGTTAATCTTTGCTCGACAGTGGTTCGCCTCTAAAAAGGCTGCTGTCACATTACCAGAAAACAATCGCATACCGGATATCCTGCAGAATATCAAAGGCCTGCAGAAAACCTTTCATGATATCGAGCTGGATTATCCCGATACTAACGAAGGCAAGTCTCTGAGCAAGTTCTGCAAGCAGTTCAGACCACACCTGGTCACAGCATTGAAAAAGAACAGGTTGTTATCGGCACACTCGAGATGGCGGCTGCACCTGTTCTTTACCGACTCACTTCATGTAACCATCGGTATTGCACCTGTCGATAATAGCGCCGCTGATATAATGGGCATACCCCGGTTAAAGATGCCAGGTGCAGCACCCAGCCGATCCACACTAAAACTGGACGAAGCCATACAGTGGTTCCTGCCCGTTGCTCAACAATCAAAACTATTTAAATCCGGCATGACCGCTGTAGACCTCGGCGCTGCGCCGGGTGGCTGGAGCTGGCAACTGGTGCAGCGCGGCTGCCTGGTCACCGCTATCGATAACGGTCCGATGCAGGATGCGCTGATGAAGACAGGCATGGTCGAACATCTAAAAACGGACGCTTTTACTTATGCCCCTGATAAAACAGTCGACTGGCTAGTCTGCGACATGGCAGAACGGCCACTGCATGTCAGCCGACTGATCGCTCGCTGGCTCACCGGCAAACATTGCAGTAATGCTATTTTTAACCTGAAGCTGCCGATGAAAAAACGTCTTGCCAGCGTACAGGAATGTTTGACCCTGATTGAACAGAAACTGATACAGGCAAACATCGAACATAACATCCAGGCCAAACAGCTGTATCACGATCGTGAAGAAATAACCGTGTGTATTGTGTGCCCATAAGCATTCGACAATACTGCTAACATTTGGTCAAATACCAGCAACCAGAAAATCACAAGCAACTAAACCTTCAAACGCGAAAAAAACTATGCAAAGCAAAGCGCTCAAGCCGGAAGAATATTTCATCGAAGATGAGCCTTATTACCAGTCTATCGGTGATGAGATCGCAATCTTCGAAGCTGCCTACAATCAATCATTGCCCGTGTTATTAAAAGGCCCTACCGGTTGTGGTAAAACACGTTTCATGGAACACATGGCATGGCGTTTAAAAAGGCCATTGATCACAGTCTCCTGCCACGATGATCTGACCGCTTCTGACCTGGTCGGTCGTTTCCTGATCTCAGGTGGAGAAACGGTATGGGTCGATGGGCCATTGGCGCGTTCTGTTCGCAATGGTGCTATCTGTTATCTCGACGAGATCGTCGAAGCCAGAAAGGATACCACCGTGGTCATCCACCCGCTTGCCGATGACCGCCGGGTACTGCCGATGGAAAAAGTGGGTGAGATAATAGAGGCAACACCTGAGTTCTGCCTGGCCATCTCGTATAACCCCGGTTATCAGAGCGTGATGAAAGACCTCAAACAGAGTACCCGGCAACGCTTCGTCGCGCTTGAATTTGACTACCCGGATGCAGCACTGGAATCGGAGATCATCGTCAAGGAGACCGGCATCGATGCTGCTACGGCCAACCTGCTAGTCAAGTTTGCACATATGACTCGCGACCTCAAAGGCAGCGGTCTGGACGAAGGCGCGTCAACCCGACTGCTGGTCCATGCGGCCAAGCTCATCCATGAAGGCATCTCACCGGTTGTCGCCTGCAAGACAGCTATCTCACAGGCTATAACCGATGATGCCGATATGATGGTTGCGATGCACGAATTATCGTCATCCCTGTTCTAGAAACGCATAATGCCGCGACCTGCCCTGACCTATGAAGAGATCATCGAGCGACTCGATATTTATTTCGACGTAGAATTCACCTTCATCAAGAGCGAAGATGCAGCCGAGCTCATCGTTCAGCAGTCGCGTAGCGTCCAGGACTTCATCCTCGATCTGAGCAAGCGAATCGCTGCGACCAATGAAGAACTGTCTTTCCAGTTCACCTTGAATGCCATCCGGGCACTGGAAGCCATGGATCAGCACATGGTAGAAGCATGGGCCATGACAGCGACTGACAACTATGATCGCAAGGGACTGACCCCCGCAATGTCGGTGATCCGGGACCTGGATAACTACGTTCACACAGCGCATATCAATGCCTGCGGCGCAGTACTGGAAGAAGAGATCTCGGTCCTGCTGCCTTTTGTACAGGGTCTTTCCGGACGCAAACTCAAGATCGCTGAATCTGGTGACAATATAGCCTACACCGACACAGAGACGATCTATCTACCGGCCATCACCGCGTTGCTGGAAGAATCAAAAGACAATTTTTTGATCTATAAAGCCAGCGTGGCATTCCTCTGGGCGCAGATTCAATTCGGTACATTCCGTTTACCGTTTGCAGAAATACTCGATTGTGATGACCCGGATACTCAACTGAATAAGATTACGACACTCGAAACCATTCGTCTGGAAGCATGCATCAAACGCGAACTCCCCGGTCTGTATCGCGACATGCAGATGTTGAAGCAAAAAACCAGCGAACAGCAGGAACATGCATACCCCGATAACTGGCAACATATAATAGAACGGTTATCTGCCACAGATGCCAGCATCGATGACACATTGAAATGCATGGCATCGATCGATGAAGAAACATATATCGCCCCGTGCTGTTACCAGGGCACATTAAGACTCGACCAGGTTACTGTGGTCATGAGCAAGCGCATCGAAAAAGAAAAGGCATATTTTCGTATCGCCCTGAGCGAGCTCGCCAGAGAATCGATGAAGAAAAACAGCGATGCGCCTGAGGATACAGAGCCGGAAGTCGATGCCAGCACGACCTTTGATTTAAAGTTCAAAGATGAACAACAGCAGATAAATAGCGGCACTATCGAGCTCGAACTCGAGGGCGAACTGATGCCGATACCCGATCATATCAAGGAGTTGATGACGTCCATCATCGTGGATTTTGGCGAGATTCCACCCGAGCACCTGCATGCTGCAGGGCCAGGTGAATACGACCTGAAAAAATACGAGGATGAGATACTCAATCCTGACGACGTCTGGAAAGGCACATACCACATCGAAGGTGCCGAGCTCTATAATGAGTGGAACTTCAAACGTCAGCACTATCATAAGAACTGGTGCGTGTTACGTGAACTCGAAATCGAACCCGAATACGATGACTTTGTTGCTATAACATTAGAAAAACATAAAGGATTATTGAAGAGCCTACGACATACCTTCGAGATCCTGCGCGGCGAAGACAAGCTGCTAAAGAAACAGGTGCATGGTGACGATATTGACATCGATGCCCTGGTCGAAGCCTATGCTGATGTAAAGAGCGGCATGGAGATGACCGACCGCCTGTTCACCAAGATGCACAAGGAAGAAAGAAATGTCGCCGTGATCTTCATGGTGGACATGAGTGGCTCAACCAAGGGCTGGATCAATGAAGCCGAACGTGAATCGCTCATTCTGCTCTGCGAAGTCATACAGATACTGGGGGACCGTTTCGCAATATACGGCTTCTCCGGAATGACCCGTACACGCTGCGAGTTATTCAAGATCAAGGCCTTCGATGAAGAATACGATGATGAGATAAAGGGACGCATCTCAAACATCCAGCCCAAAGACTACACTCGAATGGGCGTTTTCATCAGGCATATGACAAGGTTATTTAACGAGATCGATGCATCGACCAAGCTCCTCATCACCATCTCTGATGGTAAACCGGATGACTATGATACCTATCGTGGAGAGTACGGCGTCGAAGATACGCGCCAGGCACTCTATGAAGCACACCGTGATGGCATCCATCCCTACTGCATCACTATCGATGAAGAAGCACGTGAGTATCTGCCGCATATGTATGGCGCCGCCAATTATTCGGTGATCGATGATGTCGCACAACTGCCGCGCAAGGTCTCTGATATCTATCGCAGGTTGACCACCTAATAAAGATTAATTCCTCTTACCTGAGAGAAACAAACGACAGGGAACAGACCATGGCTAATTCAATCTACTGGCACGACTACGAAACTTTCGGTATCGATCCGCGTTTCGATCGCCCCTCTCAGTTTGCAGGTATCCGCACCGACGAAGAGCTGAATATTATCAGCGACCCGCTTACTCTCTATTGCCAGCCAGCTGATGATTGCCTGCCAGACCCGGGTGCATGCCTGGTCACCGGCATCACCCCACAAAAAGCACTGGCAGACGGCGTTCCTGAAACTGAGTTCATTGCAGCCATTCACCACGAGTTCTCGACCCCGGGCACCTGTATCGCGGGTTATAACAATATCCGCTTCGATGATGAATTCACCCGTAATACGCTTTACCGAAATTTCTACAATGCCTATGCACATGAGTGGCAGCATGGTAATTCACGCTGGGATATCATCGACACCGTCCGCCTGACTCGCGCTCTGAGACCAGAAGGCATTAACTGGCCCGAGCAGGATGGCCGTCCAAGTATCCGCCTTGAACTACTCACCAAAGCCAATAACATCACGCATGAAGCGGCCCATGATGCCATGTCAGATGTCTACGCCACGATCGCAGTCGCCAAACTGATCAAAGAGAAGCAACCACGCCTGTATAACTACATTTATAACCTGCGTAAGAAAACGGAAGTCAGCAAGCTCATCAACCTGCGCACGCATGAAACTATCCTGCACGTTTCATCCCGTTATTCTGCAGAGCGAGGAGCCATCGCAATGGTGATGCCTATATGTCAGCACCCGGTCAATAAAAATGGATTTATCGTCTATGACCTCGATGTAAACCCTGAAGAGTTCTTTGAAGCCGATGTAGATGAGATGGCCGCCAGACTGTATACCCCTGCAGCAGAGTTACCCGAAGGTATCAAACGTATTCCGCTCAAGCAGATCCATATCAATAAGTGCCCCATTATCGTACCGGTTAAGACCATGGATAAAGATGCAGCACAGAGGCTCAATATAGATACTGAACGTTGCCAGCAACACCGTGAGCTCATACTGCAGAACATAGAAGAGTTTGCCACCAGGACAAGCGCCATATTCCAGAACAGTGATTTTCCGGAAATCAGCGATCCCGATGGCCAGTTATATTCCGGTGGATTCTTCAGCCGCGATGACAGCCAGCGTATCGATACCATCAGAAATACCAGACCCGACAAGCTAGCCGACCTGCAGTTTAACTTTGATGATAAACGCCTTACTGAGATGCTGTTTCGCTACCGTGCCAGAAACTACCGGGAAACGCTCAGCGCACAGGAGCTTAAGCAATGGAATAATTATCGTCACGAAAAATTCAGCAACCCAGCCACCTCGCATCGCACCATGAACCAGTTTTT
>CBDUKK010000087.1:0-6939 GCA_965367795.1 uncultured Gammaproteobacteria bacterium | reverse complement strand
AAACAGTCTACAGATACACCATGAAGCCCACACTTCAGCTAAAACTTGGTCAACACCTGACAATGACCCCGCAGCTACAGCAAGCTATACGCCTGCTGCAGCTGTCGACGCTTGAATTACAGAGCGAAATCCAGCAGGCATTAGAAGAAAATCCCATGCTCGAGCATGATGAGGATAACCTCGAAACTACTGCCGATACTGAAAACCTGGCAGAGAAACAGGAGCTGGAAAACCTGAGTACTGCCAGCGAGAAGAATGCTGAGAACGAAGATCCGCACCTCGATATGGAGAATCAAAAGGAGATGCCAGACGAGCTCGCGGTCGACTCGAACTGGGAAGATACCTATGATATCACCACGGCTACCGCGCCCAGCAGCCAGTCCAGCAGTGATTCAAACAATGATTTTCTAGAGAACCAGAGTATCGAAGGTGACACCCTGAGTGAACACCTCATCTGGCAACTGCATAATTCACAGTTTAGTGACAACGATCAGATCATCGCTATCGCAATCATCGACGCCATCAATGATGACGGTTATCTAACTGAATCTATTGAAGAAATTTTCGATGGCTTGAAAGACGATCTGGACATAGAGATAGATGAAGTCGAGGCCGTGTTACATCGCATACAACGATTTGACCCGATAGGTATCGCCGCCCGCGACCTGAGAGAATGCCTGCTACTGCAGCTGGAGCAGTACGATGAGAAAACACCGGGACTGGCCGACGTAAAAAACATCATCGAGCACCACCTCGACCTGCTCGGTGCACATGATTATGCACGACTACAGAAGAAGACCCGCCGTGACGAAGAGCAGCTGAAAAAATTGATCACCTTCATCCAGGCGCTAAACCCGAAACCTGGTGCCAGCATCTCGCGCAACAACGCACAATACGTGATCCCGGATATCTTCGTCAGAAAGATAAATGGTCAGTGGCATGTCAGCTTAAATCCTGAAGCATCACCTAATCTACGAATTAATGCGGTTTATGAGAACCACCTGAAAAACGCTGGCCGAGGCAATAACACCAGCCATCTACGCAACAGCCTGCAGGAGGCACGCTGGTTCCTGAAGAGCCTGCAGAGCCGCAGCGACACCCTGCAACGGGTCGGTGAAGCCATCGTCAAACGCCAGCGACTGTTTTTGGATTATGGCGATGAAGGCATGAAGCCCATGGTATTGCGTGACATCGCCGAAGAGCTGGAAATGCATGAATCGACCATCTCCCGCGTCACCACGAACAAGTTCATGCATACACCGCGCGGCGTATTCGAGTTCAAGTTCTTCTTCTCAAGCCATGTCAGCACTGCTGACGGCGGCGAATGCTCAGCCACAGCCATACGTTCCATGGTTAAAAAGCTGATCGAGAACGAAAACCCTAAAAAACCGATGAGCGACAATAAAATATCTTCGTTATTAGTTAAAGAAGGTATTAATGTTGCACGTCGAACTGTGGCAAAATATAGAGAGTCTATGTTGATACCACCTTCAAATGAGCGTAAGCGCTTAGCCTAGGAGTATCTACTAAGTACTCCTTAATCAACAGTGGAGAAAAGCAAATGCAAATAGAACTGACAGGTCATCACATCGAAGTTACCGATTCCTTAAGAGATTACGTAAACGAGAAAATGGCGAAACTTGAACGCCACTTCGATAAGGTCAGTAACATACACGTCATCCTCGAAGTAGAAGCTAATCGACACAAGGCAGAAGCCTCCGTACACATGAGTGGCCATGATGTCTTCGCCAACTGCACCGAAGGCGATATGTATGCCGCTATCGACGGTCTGGTCGACAAACTTGATCGACAGGTGAAGAAACACAAGGAAAAGATAACAAACCACCTGCACAACAAGCAAAATAACAACTTCACCCTGGAAGAAACTGAGTAACCAGAGCAGGTAACTCAGAGCACAAAGAACAGCATTCGAGATTGAATACTTAATAAATCATCAAGTTAACAGGCAACAGCAGTAACATGAACCTTGATACACTAATCAGCTCGAATGCTGTTATTAGCAACCACGAAATCAAAAGTAAAAAGCGGGCCTTGGAACTGCTGGCAGAACAACTGGCAAGCGAAGCCATGCGTGTTAATGAGCCACTTGATGAAGAAATCGACGCACTGGATATCTTCCAGTTACTCACAGAAAGAGAAAAACTTGGATCAACTGGCATGGGGCACGGTGTCGCCCTGCCGCACGCCCGAACCAGCCTGACAAAACATGCCATCGGTGCCTTCTTAAAACTTGATGACGGCATCGATTTCGACAGCCCGGATAGCCAGAAAACAGACCTCATATTCGCCCTGATGGTGCCAGAGCACTATACCGATGAGCACCTGAAAATACTGGCCTACCTGGCAACGCTCTTCAATAACGCGAATTTTTGTAAACAGGTTCGCGAGTCTGGCAGCACCAAAGAAATATACGATCACCTCATCAACTGGCAGTTAAGCTCCCAGGCATCATGAAGGAGATCCTTTCTGCTGAATCGATCATCGTGAACCTTGCCAGCAGGATTGAACTGAAGTGGGTCGCCGGTGCGGAAGATCCGGACAAGCCGTTACACGAGCTGGATGTTAACGAACACGCCACACTGATCGGCCATCTCAACCTCATTCATAACAATATCATCCAGGTGATCGGCAAGACCGAATGCGAGTACCTACATGAGCTTGATGATGATTTTAGAAGAAGCACCCTGACACAGCTGTTCACCAACAAGACCGTCGCCATCATATTATCTGATGGCCTGCCGGTACCCGAGCTACTATGTGAATTCGCCAATAAATACTGTGTTCCCGTATTAAGCTGCAAGGCCGAGAGCAACGATGTCGTTGATGCCGCCCGTTATTACCTGCACAAGCTATTCTCCAACAAGGAGATACTGCATGGCGTTTTCATGGAAGTACATGGTACAGGTGTATTGATCACCGGCGAGAGCAGCGTCGGTAAAAGCGAGCTGGCACTGGACCTCATCTCCCGAGGCCACAGGTTAGTCGCTGATGATGCACCGGAATTCACCCGCATCGGCCCCGACATCCTCGATGGACGCAGCCCCGGCATACTGCAGGGTTTCATGGAAGTACGTGGCCTCGGTGTGCTGAATATCCGTGAGATGTATGGTGACAACGCCATAAAAAGAAACAAATATCTTCGTCTGATCGTTCACATGGAAAAGATGAATGACGACAACCTGGGAACATTCAACCGGCTGACCGGCCAGACAAAAGTACAGAGAATACTCGATGTCGAGATTCCGGTAACCATCGTTCCGGTCGCACCCGGACGAAACCTCTCGGTTATCGTCGAGGCCGCTGTTCGCAACCACATCTTACGCAAGAACGGCTACGATGCCAGCCAGCAGCTGATCGACCGCCAACAGCAAGCCATAGACAACAACAGCTAAATACTGGATCCAGCATGAAACTAGTCATCATAAGTGGATTATCCGGCTCAGGGAAATCTGTCGCACTGCATACCCTGGAAGATGAAGATTATTACTGTGTCGACAACCTGCCGATAGGCTTACTTCCCCAGTTCATCGAGCGTATCCTGAGCAGACGGGTTCAGCTGTATGACATGATCGCCGTCGGTATCGACGCCCGCAGTGACTCAGAAGACCTGCGCGACTTCAACACCATCATCGAATGGATACAGCAACGCGACAAGGAAACAAAGATAGAGATAGAGATCATCTATATCCAGGCAGAGCTCGATACCCTGATAAAACGTTTCAGTGATACCAGGCGAAAACACCCCCTGACCAAGAAAGGTCTACCACTATCCGAAGCCATCGAGGTCGAACGTAATCTGCTGAAAGAAGTCGCCACTGCGGCAAACCTCTATATCGATACGACCTATACCAACATCCATGAACTGAGGAGCTATATCAAGGAACGCGTAGTGAAGCGACCAAAAACAAAGCTGTCACTGCTGTTCCACTCCTTCGGCTTCAAGAATGGCGCACCCGCCGACTCCGATTTCGTGTTTGACGTACGCTGCCTGCCGAACCCGCACTGGGAACCGAACCTGCGTCCACTGACAGGCCAGGACCCGGAAGTAATCGCTTTCCTGCAGGACCAGGAGGATGTGCAGCAGATGCTCGAGCATATCAAGAGCTTTCTGAACTTTGTGATACCTAAATTCAAACAGCAAAACCGTTATTACCTGACCGTCTCTATCGGCTGTACTGGCGGCCAGCACCGTTCGGTATACATCGCGGAGGCCCTGCATGATGAATTCAGAGAGAGCCACGAACTTGTCTCTGTCCACCATCGCGAGATGGGCTATGAAGAATAACAGTCGAACATGAGTGTCGCATTATTTCTGGTTACACATGAAGGTATCGCCAGCAACCTGATAACGGTTGCTGAGGCAGTTATCAAGAGAAAGAGCCAGAACCTCACGTATATGGAAGTCCCCATGGATGCAGACGCCGACCTGGTCAGCGAAGTCATCGAGCAACGCCTTGCACAACTCGACACCAAAACAGGCATACTCTTCTTAACGGATATATATGGCAGCTCTCCCAGTAATATCGCCATGCGACTGGCAGAGAGACACCATGCACACCTGATCAGCGGTGTTAACCTGCCGATGATCATTCGTTTGTTAAACTACCGAGACGAAATAGAAGACAGGTTGATAGAGAAAGCACTGAGCGGTGCGAAAAAAGGCATACAGGATAATTTTTTCGAAACATAATCATCGTACTATCATGAGCATCAGCAGAAATATTGAGATCATTAACAAACTGGGGCTGCATGCAAGGGCTGCCGCTCAGCTGGTTCAGCTCGCTTCCAGCTTCTCCTCACATATCGAAATAGAAAAAGATGGGAGGCGCGTCAACGGTAAAAGCATCATGGGTGTAATGATGCTTGCAGCAGGTAAAGGCAGCGAGATCACCCTGTATGCAGACGGCACAGACGAGCAGGAGAGCATGGATAGACTGGAAGAACTGATCAATAACCGCTTCAACGAAGACGAATAACAGGACTGTACAGGACCGGAGGAATGATTTGAGCATCTACATCAGCGGCATCGGCGTATCCAAAGGCATCGCTATTGGCGAAGCCTACCTGATAGCGCGCGAGACGGTTGATGTCACACAACAAACCCTGCCTGCTTCTGAGATAAAGGCCGAGATCAAACGCTTCAAAAAAGCGCTAAAACTGGCTAACTCACGATTACACGATATCAAGAAGAAGATCGCGAAGGACACCGCGGATGATATCCTCGTCTTCATCGACACCCACCTGCTGATGCTGGAAGATCCCGCCTTTGACGAAGGCACCATAGCAAACATCAAACGATTTTCCTGCAATGCTGAATGGGCATTACAGATCCAGGGCGAACGCCTGGTACAGGTGTTTGACGAGATGGAAGACCCTTACCTCCGTACCCGTAAAGATGATGTACTGCATGTCGTCAAACGAATACAGACAGCTCTCTTAGGCCTGGACGAAGAAAGCGATGATATATCATATAAAGGCAAGATTATCGTCGCAGACGACCTGACACCTGCGGACACCATCATGATGCAACACCAGAAAATTGCTGGATTCATCACCGAATATGGCGGTCCGCTGTCACACACTGCGATCCTTGCAAGAAATCTTGGCATTCCCGCTATCGTCGGTCTGCATCACGCGCGCAGCCTGATCCAGCGTGGCGAGACCCTGGTCATCGATGGATTGGCCGGCACCGTCATAAATTCACCAGGTAAAAAGTCACTTAAACATTACCGCGCTGTCAAACGTGACGAGAACGCCAAGCGCAACCTGTTAAACAATTTAAGTGGTAAACCCGCTATCACGCTGGATGGCAAGCAGATCACGCTGCACGGTAACATCGATAAACCCGCTGATATACGCACCATAAAAAAATATGACGACACCGGTGTTGGTCTATACCGGACCGAGATGCTGTTCATCGAACTCAACCAGTGGCCGGATCAGCAGACACACTTAAAAACCTATAAGAGAGCAGTGAAAGCGCTCAAGGGCAAACCCTTAACCATTCGTACCATGGACCTGGGTGCCGACAAAGAGATCCAGGACACCATCGATCACGGCCCCATGGCGCACAACCCGGCCATGGGATTACGCGCGATCCGCCGCTGCTTGAAAGAACCACAGGACTTCATGCCACAGCTACTGGCCATCTTGCGTGCATCAGCCTTCGGCCCGGTGCGAATCATGATTCCGATGCTGACCAATATAGACGAACTGAACCAGGTCTTGAAATTGATCGAGCAAGCAAAACAATTACTGAAAAAGAAAAATATTGCCTTTGATTCAAAGATCCCCATCGGTGCCATGATAGAAGTTCCCGCAGCAGCACTGGCCGCCGATGCATTTGCCAGTAAACTGGATTTTCTATCTATCGGCACCAACGACCTGATCCAGTACACCCTGGCAATCGACCGCATCGACGACGAGGTCAACTACCTTTTCAACCCGCTGCATCCGGCGGTACTGAAACTGATCCAGATGACCATCGATGCCGGCAAGAAAGCAGGTATCCCGGTTTCCATGTGCGGCGAGATGGCGAGTGATACCTTATACACCCGCCTTCTACTTGGTATGGGGCTGGAGTATTTCAGCGTACAGGCGAATGCTTTACTGGAGGTGAAGCATATTATCGTTCACAGCACCTTCAGTAACCTGCAGGATGAAGTCAAGGAGATCATGCAGATCTACGATACTGATGAGATCAAGTCCCGAGTTCAACAGCTGGTCAATTTATTGTAGGTATTTATATATCCCAGGCACTTTTTTGACGCCACTATATATCGATATTTAACCTATTGTAATGTTGCATCGGTGTTCAGTATTTACCTGGTACTCTTTATTAGCCATTGCGGTTCTCGCACCGCGGGCGAGGTACTCTTTTGCAACAGCCCAAAAGAGTACCCAGAAAAGGCCGCCACT
>CBDUKK010000086.1:0-6960 GCA_965367795.1 uncultured Gammaproteobacteria bacterium | reverse complement strand
TCGTACGAAATCCGACCCATGCACCGCTGCAGTCATCCTCAGTAAACATATCCGGGTGTATAGTATTCAATGACTCGATCAGTGCCCTGTTGTCTTCCTGTGACGCGGTGGTCATCTCGCTATCCCTGTCGTATGTTGCACCGAGGTAATGCTTGCCATCTATAGCTGGTGTGATATGAACATCAGCGTTTCGCGTCTTCTTGATTTGTGACGATGCTTCATTCGCATTTAACACTGCCACCTGCCCACGCACCACCTCGACTGGAAACTTTTGTCGCAAGCCGAGCTCATTTATTTCTGTGCCATTAGCTACTATCAGAACATCATCATCTTGAATCGGCCGAGAACGGCTAAAGCAATGCCAGCTGTCATCATGGAACCTGATCTCATCGATGTCTGCTTCGATAAGCTCCAGCTTTTCAGCACATGTTTCCACGAGCAGCTCACACAAGATGGCGGGCAATACCACACCCGCCGAAACATAATCTATTGTCACCTCACCCTGACACGTGCCATCCAGTTTTGAGATATAGTCTTCATTGAATTCATACCTGTCTACTATCTTATTAAACCGGGTTTCATCAAAGTGCTGCAGCAGCCCACCTGCGAACCAGAATTGTCGATCGCCTGCTGCCTGCAGTTTTTTGAGGACATAAAGCACATGACAATAAGCAGATGTATAAAACCTCATATCAATATCATTATTCGCGGATAAACGCGGATAAATGATGGGCGCAGGATTTGAAGATGCGCCTTTAGCAACACCGGCATGCTTATCGATAACAGTAACAGACCAGCCTCGTTGCACCAGGCTATAAGCAAGACTTAGACCTGCAATGCCTGCACCTATGATGGTCGCAGTCCTGTTTTTTGAGATATCGAAAGGGGCCGGTCGTTGAAACCATGGCTTGTCATCATACCTTTGTGGCGAAGCTGCTTTACTCTCCTCCTCCCCTGCAACGGGAAGTCTGGCTACGAGCATATCCCGTTTTTTACCGAACCCAGGCACTTTTTCAGTTATAAATCCCGCTTTCTGTAAGTTACGTTTTACGAAACCGGCTGCAGTATAAGTACTGCATGTAGCGCCGTCATGACTATTACTCGTTAACTTTGAAAATAATTCCTCTGACCACATCGCTGGATTTTTTGCAGGTGAAAAGCCGTCGAGGTACCACGCATCCACATTCAGCCCTTCATCATCAAGCGCATCAAGGACATCCATAAATTTATAGTGGATGACCACACGGTTATCAAACAGGCTTCGTCTATGTGTTGCTTCAACTGCTGGCGGATAATCTTTGACGAGTTCCTCACTGTAGCGTTTCAGCTCCGGATAAGGTGACATCAACTCGATGATAGTATCGGGTGATAACGGGTGTTTTTCGATTGCGATGTAATGCAGTGTTTTCCTGCTGTTGCTGGCCTCACAATGACTCAACCATTCACGTATCGTAAGAACACAGTTTAAACCACTGCCAAAACCGAGTTCTGCAATAACAAAATCATCTCGCGACTGCCATCGTTCCGGCAGGCCGTTATTTTTGAAGAATACGTGTTTGAATTCGCTCTCTCCAGAAACAGCTTCATTTTCATCTGAAGAGTAATAGATATCATCAAACAGGCTGCTATGAGGCTGCCCATCACGCCAGATTATTTTTGTGAACTGCATGTAGCCTACAGGGGTTGGGGGAAGTAAAATAGGCGGCCAATTTAAAGGGTGTTACCAGATAATGCAATCTACAGACGAAATGAACGATAAAGTCATACTTATCACAGGCGCCAGTGATGGTATTGGCAAAGCAACAGCAATCGAGTGCGCCAGACAGGGCGCCACGGTGATAATCCATGGTAAAACCACACCCAAGCTCGAACTACTGTACGATGAGATCATGCAGGCCGGTTATACCGAACCGGCGATCTACCCGCTGGACCTCGAAAAAATCACACCGCAAGACTGTGAAACCTTGAATGATGTGATCACAGATGAGTTTGGCAAACTCGATGGCCTGTTCAACAATGCTGGCTGGCTGGGTGCAGCGATGCCGATGCAGCAATACGATCTCAAGCTCTGGTACCAGGTCATGCAGATCAATCTAAACGCCGCTTTCATGCTCACCAAAACATGCCTGCCGCTGCTCAACCAGGAAGATCCCAGTTCAATCGTATTCACCCTCGATGACAAGAATACGGCTTACTGGGGAGCATATGGTGTCTCAAAAGCTGGATTACGTTCGATGATGGAGATCCTTGCCGACGAAGTCGAAAATACATCGATAAATGTAAAAGGACTGATTCCGGGCAATGTCAGGACCAAGCTCAGGACACGCGCATTCCCTGCTGAAGACCCGACAGGTCTGACGAGCCCGAAAGAAGTCGCCAGGGCTGCTGCGTTCCTGCTGAGCGAAAGAAGTCATAACATCGATGGCAGACCATCGCACGGAAATATCTACAAGCTCGAACAAGTACTGACAGAGCTCAACTGATACCTCACCATAGGCGCATCGAGACGTCAGCTAATCGCTCAGGCCAGCCAGTTTTCTTTCGAATGCAGGCCTGGCCAGCACCAGGAAATACGCTGAAGCGATACCAGACGCACCAAACACCATGCACATCACCATGATCTGATACCTGACTGCGATGAGTGGTGACACGCCAGACAGAATCTGTCCGGTCATCATTCCCGGCAGCGAAACCAGGCCGACTGCAAACAGCGCGTTTGTCATGGGAATAAGCGATGACTGTAAGGCGATCTTACGAGCTTCATCATAAGGCACTTGCCGGTTTACCTCTGCGCTCAAGCGCTCAGCACAGAGGCTGACGCTATTCATCGCATTGGCGAAGATCATCCCCGCGATAGGAATCATCGATTGCGGTGAATACCAGGGATCCAGCATCAGGACACCCTGGGTGATCATGACAAGCGTTACACCGCCACCGACCGTGATCGCTAGCAGCGCATATTTATAGAACTGCAAACGTAAATCCGGAATCGTACCCAGTGCTATCCAGCTAGAGACCATCACCATCACCGTAAGGATAAGGATGATCACACCAGCACTGTCCGAATCAAATATGTAAGTCAGAAAATAACCGATCAATAGCAGCTGAATCAACATCCGTGAGATAGCATATAGCGCATTCGTTGAGTTTAATGACCACTTGAAAAGGATAGCGATCGTCAGTATTGCCGGGATGAAGGCAATCGAAAGGTTTATTATAGGTATCGTATCGATAGAATTATTCATGATTTATTTCATGGGGTACGGAAATAGTTAGCCCGCAGTTAATTACTGCCAACCTGGTCGGCCGCAAGTAAAACTGGACCACGAAAATGCCGAGTGGTGGAACTGTTCTGGTAGAGATAATAATAGAGTATTATTTTCTATTGCATCAGGTTTACTTCGATTCCCTGCTCACGCAGGTGATCAGCACGTTGATCAACGTAACGCTGGAAGTTGCTCTGTGTTTTGTAAGCACCAGTGGCGACATAATCCATAACAGTCTGGGTATGAAAAGCTTTTAGATAAGCATCGGATCTGAATACCTCTTCACCACTCTCATCAAAAAACAGCAGGCTCGGCGCATATTTCACATCTAGCTTCTTTGCCCAGTCACGTATTTTCATGTTTTTGCCAGAGGGTGTTTTAACAACCCTGTCAGACCACATATCCAGTACTGCGACGTTAAATCGGGACAGCAGCTCGACGCTTTCTTTTCGCTTGGCGATATCCAGATGCAATTCATCGCAGGGACTACATTTTTTTTGCTCGAACATCACCAGCAGCGGCTTGTCTGTCTGACTCAGGTCATCGATAGATACAACACTGTTGATATCATCATGCAGACGGCCCGTGGCGGGCTGAGGGTTTAGCTTTTCCATATAATCCTGATAGCTGATCAATGACTCCTGCTTGTTGCCGATATAATCCAGCAGTGCACTGAATTTTTCCGGCGGGTAATAACCATTGGCGCGGAAGATTATTTTATTATTCTCATCGAAGAACAGTAAGGTTGGCGTATATTGGACCTTTAGCGCCTCGGCAAACTGTTTTTCCGTGTACTGTTTATCTCCGACGTAAACCTCTCTATCTCCCCACAGGTTGATCGCGACCACATCGAAATACTTCTGTGTTTTTTCAGCGATCTCGCGCTGTGAGAAGTTTTCTTCGAGCAGTATTTTGCAGTAGGGGCAACCATCCTGAAAATAGTAAACCATCAGGCGCTTGTTATTGTTCGCAGCATCTTCGATATCCTCGAACAGATCAAGAAAAGATACTTTGAACCAGGCGGGGTGCTCTTCATGGCCCGGATTGACCATGCCAGGGTTCAGCTCACCTTCCGAACTGGAATAAGCCGAAGGAACATGAAAGGCCAGGACAATAAATAGTACAGAAATAATATTTTTCATAGCAACCTCACACCTTAGCGTATGCACTGACTACTGTAGCCGATGCACCTCAACGTCGAAAATTAGCGCTTCCTGTTAACTTTTGATTGTACTGACCTGGTCTCCTTTCTCAAGCCAGCATTGTGCTTCTGACCGCTTTGCGAGCGAGAAGTTTTGGCCGGATGGCCAGTTCCATACTTCTGATTTTTTATCGACTGTTTTTTCGCCCTGCCAGTCCTTTCTCTCGAGGCCTCATCGTGTGATGCCGGCCAGTCAAGATTGATATACTCGAACAGCGCTTTTATCTCGTCCAGTGACAACTCGACTTTTTTACCCGGTTTCAAAGAACGTGGCAAGACCTGGTTGGCATAACGTACACGCATCAATCGGCTGACCCGCACATCCTGAGATTGCCAGAGCCGACGAACTTCCCGGTTCTTTCCTTCCTTCAAGATGACATGGTACCAGTGATTTGCGCCCTGCCCGCCACTGTCAATTATCTGATCGAACTTCATGAAGCCGTCTTCGAGTTCGACGCCTTTCAGCAAACGTTTGATGGTGTCTGCATTAACCTCACCGTTGACCCTCACAGCATACTCTCGCTCGATCTCGTTCGAGGGGTGCATCAGGTGATTGGCCAGCTCACCATAATTGGTGAACAGCAACAGGCCACTGGTATTGATGTCCAGCCGACCGACACTTATCCAGCGGCCCTTGTTTAACCTGCCGACGTTCTCGAAAACGGTTTTACGGCCTTCTTCATCTTTCTGGGTACAGACTTCACCTTCAGGCTTGTTATATAGCAGGACACGTATACGGCCGACATCTGAGCTGATGACTGCACGACGGTTACCTATATTGATCTTGTCCCCAGCTTTTACGTGGTCGCCAGGTTTTGCCAGCTGGCCATTGATGCGAATCTTCTGTTCACCGATCAGGCGTTCGATCTCGCGCCGAGAACCGTAGCCCATACGGGCCAGCGCCTTCTGTACCCGTTCCTGTTTCTCATGCTCAGGAGTTGCGCGCTGTTCCGCCATATGAATAATTACTTAAGTACTGTCGAGTTATGCCTGATCAAGATATCAGGCATTAGAAGCTGATCTAACCGGTGCAGGGCCATCTTCATCATCTGCATCTTCGCTAATCTCTGCCACTGACTCTGTCGCTTCATCGTCTTCTTCGATTTCAGGTTCAGAGATTGCCTGATCGAGATCTGCCGGCTCAGCGTCAACAGCTTCATCTGCGATGACATCTACAGGGGGATTATCAGCATCGCTATCCTCGCCTGTCGATGCATCCCTGGCATCTTCATCAAGCTCAAGTTCCGGGTGGATAGTATCGAGGTCTTTTATTTCTGCCAGCGTCGGCAGCTCATCGAGTTTTTTCAGATTGAAGTAGTCGAGAAATTCCTTGGTGGTACCATATAGTGTCGGTTTACCGGGCACATCTTTATGACCGAGCACTTTGATCCAGTCACGCTCCAGCAGGGTCTTTATGATATTCGAACTGACACTGACACCGCGTACTTCCTCGATCTCACCGCGTGTTATCGGCTGGCGATAAGCGATCAATGCCATGGTTTCCAGCAGCGCCCGGGTATAACGTGCCGGTTTCTCCTCCCATAAACGACCGACCCATGTTGCAAATTCCTGCCTGACCTGAAGCCGGTAACCACTGGCCACCTGTTTCAGCTCCATACCTCTTGCCTGGTAGTCCTGTTCCATCTCATGCAGTGCCTGCCGTATCTCGTCACGTGTTGGACGTTCTTCATCGAGTTCGAACAGGGCTTCCATCTGAACCACGCTAAGCGTACGCTCAGAAGCCAGTAGTACCGCTTCAAGAATGTTTTTGAGTTTATTGATTTCCATGATTCACCTTTTATCTTTCTTATTCTGCAGCCGCAGTTACAGGCCAGAGTTGTCGGTCTGCTGACCGTTTGACAATGCGGTATCGGAACCTGCAGCTTTTAAATGGATCGGTGCAAATGCTTCAGACTGCACCAGGTCGATGAGTTGTTCCTTGACCAGTTCAAGGATCGCCAGCAAGGTCACAACGACACCGCGACGGCCTTCTTCTATAGTGAAAAGGCTGGTGTAATCAGTAAAGCCTTCCGCACTGAGCGCACTCAGCACCGTACTCATACGCTCACGCACAGACAGCGCTTCACGCTGAATATGGTGGTGGCTATACATCTCTGAACGTGCCATGGCATCTTTGAAGGCGAATAATATGTCTCGCAGGTCTACCGCAGGAAGGGGTTTATCCTGATGGATCTCAGGCAACTCGACATCAGTGAGATAGATCTCACGGTTAACTCGTGGCATTTCGTCGATGTTCTGCGCCGCAGTTTTGAAGCGCTCATATTCCTGCAGACGACGGATAAGCTCGGCGCGCGGATCATCCTCCTCCTCACTCTCTGCGGGACGCGGCAGCAACATACGTGACTTTATCTCGGCGAGCATCGCTGCCATCAGAAGATATTCTGCTGCCAGCTCTATTTTTAAATTTTGCATTAACTCGATGTACTGCATGTACTGACGAGTAGTCTCTTCCAGCGGGATCTCGAGGATATC
>CBDUKK010000085.1:0-7027 GCA_965367795.1 uncultured Gammaproteobacteria bacterium | reverse complement strand
CTCTCGCTGCAGTGATGGCCGGTTCGATAACCGTATTAACCGTCATATTCTCTGCATTCTTCGCTTATGTGACGCCAATATTTTTATCGATATTCATTCTGTCCATAAGCATGCCAACAAAGCAGTTCCTGTTTATAACTATCGCCTCTGTGATTTATTACATATTCATTATCTCCGCTGGCAGATTAATTAATAAACGGTTCACGCAAAGCTTTAGCCTTCATATCGAAAATAATGAGCTGATATCAAAACTGCACGAACAGATCATACAGAAGCAGATAGCACAGCAGGAACTGATGGACTATCAACAACAACTCGAGGAAACCGTGGAACAGCGGACCAGGGAGCTAAGCGAGGCAAACGAGACCCTGGTTGACGAGATCAACGAACGCCGCCGTATCGAGTCCAATCTCAAACACATCGCTCATCATGATGCACTGACTAACCTGCCCAACCGTCTGCTACTCGATGCGCGCTTGAATCACGCCATCGAACGCGCAAGACGCAGCGATCAACATGTTGCCGTCATATTCATAGACCTGGATCATTTCAAGAACATCAACGACAGCCTGGGGCATGATGTTGGCGACCAGTTGCTCATCTCGATAAGTCAGAGGTTATCGAACTGCGTCCGTGAGGGCGATACAGTCGCACGTCTTGGTGGCGACGAGTTCATCATCATCATCGAGCAGGTTCAGGACATCGGTGACCTCGATGTCCTGCTGAAAAAAATAATGAAAGTGACCTCGCAGACAGTTTCTATCAATGATCACGACCTGAGCACTTCAGCCAGTATCGGGATAAGCGTGTTTCCTGATGATGGCAGCAATGCCGAACAATTAATGCGAAATGCCGATGCTGCCATGTACCACGTCAAAGAGAACGGACGTCATAAATACCACTTCTACACCCGTGACCTGACGGCTACAGCCTATGACCAGATCATCCTGGAAACTGATATGAAGCGGGCGATTGCGGGCGATCAGATCCTGGTCTATTACCAGCCACAGGTATCCCTGAAAACCAGGAAAGTGGTCGGTGTTGAAGCACTGGTACGCTGGAATCACCCGGACCTGGGTATACTGTCACCAGCACAGTTCTTACCGATCGCAGAAAAAACCGGTCTCATGACAAAGATCGGCGAACATGTACTGACTACAGCCTGCCAGCAGATCGTCAAATGGAAACAGATGGGCCTGCCGATAGAGACGGTGGCGGTCAATATTGCGGACGATCAGATCCATCATGGCAGCCTGGTCGAGCGGGTCAATATAACCCTGCAACGCACCAACTGCGACACCAGCTGGCTGGAGCTAGAGATTACCGAAGATTTCATCATCAAGAAAACCAAAAAAGCGATCGCCACACTACAACAATTGAGAGACCTTGGAATATCACTCGCCATCGACGATTTCGGCACCGGTTACTCTTCACTGAGCTATCTGAAACAGTTGCCGATCAATAAATTAAAAATCGACCGTTCCTTCGTCGGCGACATAAATAACGACATGGAAGATGCCACCCTGGTGCAGGCGATAATCGCCATGGGTAAAAGCCTGAATCTGGAGCTGATTGCCGAAGGTGTTGAGTTCAATTCTCACGAGATATTTTTAAGTGCGCACGGCTGCGAATATGCACAGGGATTTTATTACTCTAAACCATTACCTGCTGAAGAGATCGAGAAGTTATATAGTGATACAGACAAGGAAAGGCGCAAACATATAAAGCTTATCTCAAAGTAGCTAAATAACTACTCATCAACTTCGGCCACCATGGCGGCATACCTGATGCTGTCACGCAATTCTTTTATTTCATCGTCCATGGCACCCATCTCATAGACCCGCTGTGTCGTTTTTCGCAGGGGCCTGCCATGAGTTTTTTCAAACTGCGCTTCCAGTTGCCTGACCAGCTGCTCAACAGTTTCTTCCGGGTAGTCATTCAGCTCGAGCTGACTAAACAGAGCCTTGTTGACATCGAATGGGTATAGATGAAAGCGATCGACATAGGTTTCGACAAGCGACCAGAAAAAAGGCCGCACCTTGCTGACTTCCAGGTTTTTATCGTTGAGCAGCTTTATGGCAAGATCGCGCAGCTGGGTCAAATCTTCAGGTGAACGTGTTACACCGCGGCTTTGACTGAACTTGTCCTCCGCGTTTAAGACGTTGTTATTGTGTTTGTAAATTTTCAATGTTTTTTTATTTTTCACCCAGCTTTAATCGGAATATGAAAATTACAAGACAAAATCATCTAATACGCCATCATTAAACAGCTATTTATATTTTAAATCAAGCTTTTACCCTTAACTAAAAGAGTCCGCCTGTCTAAATAAGCAGCGGTAATTGCTATCAATTGAGCCTTGAAACCGATATGATTCAGAAAAAATAACGACATTATTTAAATGTACGTTTTGTTTACACTTTTAAAAATTACAAAAACAGAAAATCACCTAAGTTACTGTATTTAATATATATTAAATATTTTGCATGATTATTGCATGATCAGTAATTTAAAGTGCGTGCGTAACAAACTCGTCAATTATCCGAAAGTAAACCGGTATCGAGCCAGTCATAGTCAGGTATGTGAGCCGTGATACAAAACAATGTTGTTGCAGATATATATAAATGAATCAAAAAGCTAAACAAATCCTGCAGAAAGCAGATGTCGACAGACTGCCCAGTCTACCGCACGTGCTGCTGCAGCTTCTCGATATCTGCCACGATGAAAGCCTTTCATTCACCGAGCTGGCAAACATACTGAGGCAGGATCCAGCTCTATATGCGCGTGTTTGCTCTGTATGCCATCACCATGACTGCGAAGCAGGTCATCAGCTAAACACAGATACCACCACATCGATCGAAAGCTCTTTACAACACCTTGGTATCAATACCATCAAGAGCATAGCTGTCACAGCCACCGTGCAGCAATTTTTTTCACGCACCAGCCTCGAACGGACAGATTTTCTGAAAGAGCACTGGCGGCATTCACTGTACTGTGCAAACGTGGCACGCGCGATTGCCGAAAGCTGTGATTACAGCGATACCGATGAGGTCTATACCACTGGCCTGCTGCATAATATTGGCCAACTGGTACTCGAGACCGCCTACCCTGATAAGTACACCACCACCTTTGCACAGTTAAGTGATGACACCATCTTTCACGACCTGGAGCAGGATGAGTTCGGCACTACGCATCAACAGGTTGGTGCTGAGCTACTAAAAAGACACGGTGCCAGCAGCTTCGTTTATGACGCGGTGTTATATCATCACGAAAGTGTCGAGAATATCCTGGACACACATCCGCTGGTAAAAATCATCAACCTGGCAAACATGCTAACCAGCAGCTACTTCAAGCCTGAACAGGACCAGCAGGTGTTTGATGCCGCCGAGCAACTGCTTGCTATAAAAAAACCGCTGTTGCTCGAGATACTGGAACAGTCACAGGCTCATGTTGAAGCTACCGCGCAGACACTGGAGATCGGCCTTGCCTTTGATGGCATGGACGGGGAAACCATCAAAAAGATTACTGCCAGCGATGAACTGAAACAGGTACAGCTTGCTGAACAGGTAAGGAACATCGCCTTATTAGACGGTATCCATCAGCACCTGTCGCGAAGTGGCGCGCATAACGGCGATGTAAACGCCATGTTGAATATAATCTCGCAAAACATCGGCATCCTCTTTGGTGTCAGCCAGTGCATCCTGTTCTTGTACGATGCTGCCAGTGACCGCGTCAAGGCGATTTCGGCAGACAATCAACCATCACAGCTGGCTGACATATCGATACCGTTAACTAACGGCCGTAGCCTGGTGACCGACGCCCTGCTTAATAAAGAGGCCTGCCATTCATTTACTACAGAGTCGTTCGAACACAACCTGAACTCGCTCTCTATCGTCGATCGGCAGCTGATCGGCATTACCGAACAGGAAGGCATCATCTGCCTGCCGATGATGATGAACAATGCTGCCATCGGCACCTTGATCCTCGGCATGGACAAGGCGCAGTATGAAAGCCTGTGGAAACAGTTACCACTACTGACGCGGTTCGTGAATGAGGTTTCACATACCATCAGCGTAAATAGTGCGAACAGCCAGTCTACGCTGAGTGATGATGAGCAGACCCGCCAGCTGGAACAGAAAATCCATGAAGTGTTACATGAAGTTCGCAATCCGTTAAGTATCATGAACAACTACCTGGGTATCCTCGGTTACAAGCTGGAAAATGACAAACCAGCACAGGAGGATGTGCAAACCATCAAAGCCGAGATAGAACGCATCAGCGAGATATTAAACCGCCTGACCGAGGCCGAAAGCCCGACAGACGAAACCTCATCGGTAGACATCAACGCAATCATTGCCGACCTCACCCATGTCTTCCAGACATCTCTGTTCGCCAGCAAAAACACCCAGATTTCACTCGATCTGGACGAGCGCATAGAGAGCCTGCAAACCAATGCCAATGCCCTCAAGCAGATCTATACCAATCTAATTAAGAATGCAGTTGAGGCACTTCCTGCAAATGGCCAACTTATGGTCTACACTCAAGATAATGTAAACGTTGACGGTAAACAGCACATAGAGCTGTCGGTCGCTGACGATGGTCCCGGGATAGATCCGGACATCCTGCCACAGCTGTTTTCACCGGTGGAATCCACCAAGGGTGATGATCATGCCGGACTTGGACTGACCATCGTTAAAAACCTGGTAAACGAGTTACATGGATCAATCAGTTGCAGAAGCAGTGACAAGGGCACCAGCTTTCATATTTTGCTTCCTAAGTAGTTGATAAATAAAAATTAAATGACAAAACGCACGCTCTGGAATGTGCTAAATACAATAATTAAGTAAGAGTTAGCTACTTTTACGCAGCAGAGTGAAAAAATGAGTATAAATGAGCAAAAAATTCTCGTCGTAGACGACGACCCTGTCGTCCTCAAGAGTCTTAAAGATTTACTTGCCATCAGGGGTTTTAATCCAAATACCGCTATTGGCGGCCAGGAAGCAATATGCCAGCTGGACCAGAATGTGTACGATCTCGTATTACTGGATCTGCATATGCCGTACGTCAGCGGACATGACGTCATGGACTATATCAATAGCAACAAGATCGATACCTCTGTCATCATCGTCAGTGGAGAGACCTCGTTCGAAGCGGCTAAAAATGCCTGTACCCAGGGGGCTTACGATTTCCTGCGCAAGCCCTATGCTACCGATGAGCTGATCATCACCATCACGAATGCGCTGAAAGAGAAACGCCTGAAGAAACAGAACCTCTTCATGCAGCAACAGCTATCAGAATCAGAGCGCTTGCATCGTTATATCGTTAACACATCGCCAGATATCATCTATATCCTGGACCAGGATGGTCATTTCACCTTCATCAACGAACGTATCGAAAGCCTGCTGGGGTTCAGCAAAGAGGAGATCGTCGGTAAACACTATTCATTCCTGGTCCACCATGACGACATGGAGCAGGCAAAATACGTCTTTAATGAAAGACGCATCGGTACACGTGCGGCGAAAAATATCGAGCTGCGGCTAAAGTGCAAAGATGACGGTAAATCACGTCACTTCAACAACCGGACCCTGCCCATCGAGCTTAGCGCCATGGGCATGTATACCGGTAACAGCCAGTCAATTAGCAGCTACACAGGTACCTACGGTGTTGCTCGTGATGTTACCGAGCGCAAGATCGCCGAAGAAACGATCAACTTCCAGGCATACCACGACCTGCTCACCAAGCTGCCCAACCGGGCACTGCTGCGTGATCGCCTGAGCCTGGCGATAAGCCAGGCCAAGCGTGAAGATGAAAAGCTGGCCGTCATGTTCCTTGATCTCGACCGTTTCAAGAATATCAACGACAGCCTCGGGCATATGATCGGTGATGAATTACTGCAACAGGTGAGCATGCGCCTGAAAGAGTGTATCCGCGCTGCTGACACACTGGCCCGCTTTGGTGGTGACGAATTCACCCTGATGCTGCCCCGGCTGCACGATGCTCGCGATGATGCCAGCAAACTCGCCAACAAGATCACAAAAATATTAAAACAGCCATTCATCGTCGAGGGTCATGAGTTATATGTCAGTGCCAGTATCGGTATCGCGCTTTATCCGCAGGACGGTACAAGTATTGATACCTTGATCAAACATGCCGATGTCGCCATGTACCATGTCAAAGGCCAGGGTAAAAACGGCTACCAGTTCTACTCTAACGAGATGAACGTGCCATACCTGGAAAAACTTTCACTCGATACCGGCATCCACCGTGCACTGGACAATAACGAATTCAGCCTGGTCTACCAGCCACAGGTAAACCTTCGCACCGGTGAGATCGTCGGTGTCGAAGCGCTACTGCGCTGGGAGCATCCGGAACACGGTGCTATCTCTCCTTCAGAATTTATTCCATTTGCAGAAGAGAGCGGCCTGATCATTGATATCGGGTACTGGGTAGTAAAAACCGCCTGTGCCGAGCTCAGCCGATGGCGTACCGCCGGTCTTCCCGAAATACGCATGTCGATCAATATCTCGGCTTGCCAGCTTATGGAAGATAGTATCGTGAGAAACATCATTAACATTATGAAAGATTACGATGTACCCGGAAGCTGTATAGAACTGGAGATCACAGAAAATGCGATCATGGATGATATGGACAGTATTATCCGTAAACTTCAGGAGCTCAGTAGTCACGGCATCACCATCGCTATCGATGATTTCGGCACCGGTTACTCTTCGTTGAGCTACCTGCACAAACTGCCGATACATACGCTGAAGATCGATCGCACTTTTCTCAAAGAAAGTCGTATCAACAAGGGTGACAACACCATCATCAACACCATCGTCGCGATGGCAAAAGGGCTGAGCCTTAACGTGATCGCGGAAGGTGTTGAATCACAGGCGCAACTCGAATATCTGCGAGAGATAGACTGCAGCGAAGCTCAGGGCTTTCTGTTCGGCAAACCCTTAGCTTCTGATGTCATCTCACAGTTACTGATCCAGGAACCCTATGCCACACCCGGCAGCCGCAACACTTC
>CBDUKK010000084.1:0-7035 GCA_965367795.1 uncultured Gammaproteobacteria bacterium | reverse complement strand
TGATTTCTACCATCAGATTATTAGTGATCAGTCTATCTCTTTTATCATTCAATCTATATGCTTCTGATCTTGCCAAAGAGAAGCGCTGGGCCGACCAGGTCGTCGAGGCCATCCTCGATGGTGATGCGGTCTGGCTGAACGATGGAAAGAGTGACTTTCTCGGTATCTACACCGAAGCAGGAGAAGATAAAGGGCGTGCTGTTATCGTCATGCATGGTACCGGTGTCCATCCTGACTGGGCTCAGGTAGTGCAGCCGTTGCGCGTCGGTCTGACAGAACATGACTGGAACACGCTCTCGATACAGATGCCTGTTCTGCCTAATGAGGCGGAATATCAAGATTATGCTCCGCTGTATGATGAAGTCGCTCCGCGCATCAATGCTGCCATCAGCTACCTTAAAGAAAATGGCTCAAAGGATATCGTGCTGATCGGACACAGCCAGGGTTCAGCGATGACGGTGTATTACCTGTCTAGCTCAAAACCGGATGTAAAAGGTTTTGTCGCAATCGGTATGGCAGCTTTTGCCGGTGACCCTAAAATGGACAGTATCAAGTCACTGGAGAAGATCAATCTGCCGATACTTGATCTGTACGGTAGTGATGACCTCGATGAGATAAAAGCTTCAGCGAAGTCGAGAGTCGCAGCCGCTGAAAAAGCCGGCAATAAAAACTACACACAGAAGCAGATTACCGGTAACCATTTCTTTGATGGTCAGGAAAAGGCGCTGGTAGAAACAGTCGCAGACTGGCTGGATAAAACGGTAGCACCATAGCCCGATTTGAGAAATTGAGTGTCATCTCGACGCAGGGGGAATCTTGAAGTGACAGTGTATAAGGTTTTCCTGTGTCGAGATGACATTTCCTGTTAGTTATTTCTGCTTTATTCTTAATCTTTTTCTGAGCAGGCATAACAGTTAACCACCTGATATACCTTCTGACCTGCAGGCTATAACATCCGCCTTATAGACCTATAGGGTTATATTCGGCCATCCAGCCATCTGTTACAATTCGCGCCCCTTCTAATAAGCAAAAGCAAAGAGTAAGACTATGTTCCGACTGGGATGTGAAACCCGTGTGTGTGCGCAAAATGAGATCCTGTCTGGACTAACCGTCGCCCTGGCACTGGTACCGGAAGCGGTAGCTTTCGCCTTCGTCGCGGGTGTTGACCCCCTGGTGGGACTATATGCCGCCTTTATGGTAGGACTGCTGGCGTCTATTTTTGGCGGCCGTCCCGGTATGATCTCGGGTGCGACGGGCGCGATGGCGGTAGTCATGGTGTCACTGGTCGCTGACCATGGTGTGGAATACCTGTTTGCTGCCGTGGTGCTCACCGGACTGATACAGATCACCGCTGGCATACTCAAACTGGGTAAATTTATACGTATCGTACCGTACCCGGTCATGCTCGGATTCGTCAATGGCCTGGCCATCGTCATCTTTCTCGCGCAGATACAGCATTTCCAGGTGGATGTTGGCGGTGTTACGCAATGGATGACCGGGCAGCCACTGATGATTTTTGGCGGGCTCATCGTGCTGACCATCTTAATCATTAACTATCTGCCAAAATTGACTACCGCCGTTCCATCCTCACTGGCTGCGATCGTTTTCGTTTCTTTACTGGTAATCCTGTTAGACATAGATACCAATACCGTCGGTGACCTTGCCTCTATCAAAGGCGGCTTGCCACAGTTTCATATTCCCGAGGTCGCTTTCAACCTGGATACACTGAAGATCATCCTGCCCTATTCGATCATCCTCGCAGCTGTCGGATTAATCGAGTCGCTGTTAACCCTGAGTCTGATCGATGAGGTAACCAATACTCGCGGTCGAGGAAACCGCGAGTGCATCGGCCAGGGTATCGCAAATACTGCAACCGGTATGTTTGGTGGTATGGGCGGTTGTGCCATGATCGGTCAGAGCATGATCAACGTGAACTCGGGTGGACACAAACGTCTGTCGGGTGTTGCTGCGGCGTTGTTCCTGCTGGCATTTATCCTGTTCGCTTCCAGCCTGATCGAGCAGATTCCTATGGCCGCACTGGTCGGGGTTATGTTTATCGTGGTGCTGGGTACCTTCGAATGGTCGAGTATCCGTATCTTCAACAAGATTCCTCGGCATGATGCCTTCGTGCTGGTGCTGGTATCGGGTGTCACTGTTGCTACCGACCTTGCTATCGCTGTTATCGTCGGCGTTATCGTCTCAGCACTGGTGTTTGCATGGGAGCATGCGAAGCACATCAATGTAAAGAGTTATATCGATGAAAACGGCTCGAAAGTCTATGAGTTAAACGGACCGCTGTTTTTTGGTTCAGTGAAAAACTTCCGCGATCTGTTTTCACCGGAAGATGACCCTGATGATGTGATCATCGAGTTTCAGAATTCACGGGTGGCAGACCATTCAGCGATCGAAGCGATTGACTCACTGGCGGTTCAATATATAAAAGCCGGCAAGCAGCTCCATCTACGTCACCTGTCTGAAGAGTGCCGGCAGCTGCTGGATAAGGCCGGCGATCTTGTCGAAGTTAACCGCATGGAAGACCCCAACTACCACGTGGCAGACGATAAACTGGCATAAAAACTGGGCTATCGATAAAAAGCTTATACCAGGTCTTTCAGGCTTTTTCCCCTGGTTGCTTCGGATACAGCCTTGTCGATATCCAGGATTACCTCATCCACTTTCTCGACGGCAGTTACATCATCAGGGCGCAGGTTGGCACATTCCTCTGCGGTACGTGCTGCACTCAATATCATTTCTATGGTGATATTTTCCAGCGACTGCGAGGGCAGGTATTGCTGTTTCTTTCCGCCAGTGATGGTGAGCAGCTTGTTTGCTGTCAGGCTGGACATGATTAACTTCAATGCCGGTTCTGATATGTTTGTTTCCTTCACCAATTTCTTCACGGTCCACGGTGGTTCGTTGTGGTGGAAACTGGAAGCGATGAGCTGCATTACTGTGAGTGCCAGTTTCTCTCGAAGACGGCAGCTTAGTCGGAAGACCTGTGATTTGTCACTGATACGGTCCTGGTTCTGATGGTAATAGGATATAGACGCGCCGGTTAATACGATCAGCCAGCTGACGTAGATCCATATCATTAAGATGATCAGGATCGCGAAAGTGGAATAGATCGCAGTATAGTTTGTAGAGTTAACGATGAATGCAGTAAACAGCGTGCCGATGAGTTTCCATAAGATAGTCGCGACTATGGCGCCATACAGTGCGGATATGAAGCGTACTTTCGTATTCGGTATGAGGGCGTAGATAAGAGTGAAGGTGATGATGGTCAGGATGTAGGGAAGCAGTTCACCGGCAAACAGCAGCATGGTGCCAAAGGGCTCGATGGCTGAGATCTTATCGAGAACCGTCGATGAATTGAATGAAGCCGAGACGCCTGCTGCAGTGAACAATAACAGCGGGCCGACCAGGATGACGCTCAGATAATTGCTAAAACGTTGTACGATGTTGCGTGTGATAGCGATGCGCCAGGTGAAGTTGAAAGCGCTCTCGATCTTCTTTACCAGGGACAGCACGGTAAATATCAGAAATAATGTACCGACTGAACCTAATACACCGACTTTCATGTTGTCGACGAAAGAGATGATCTGCTGACTGACCTGCAGGCCTTTTTCACCGAGCGGTTCTAACAGGCCTATCAGTGCGGGCTCAAGCTGGTTGTGTGCACCGAAGCCTTTCAATACAGAAAAACTGACAGCGAGCAGCGGCACGATGGATAACAGGGTGGTATAGACCAGGCTCATCGCACGCAGTGATAGCAGTCCGCCGCCCAGGTCACGTGCCGCGCCGTAGAATATCCTCAATGCGCGTATTAATTGTGCCTGGAACATATTAACCTGTTTCAGGTTAGTGTCCCATAGCAGGTGAGTGAGCTTTTCTTGAAGTTCTGCGAACATGGTCGTTTATCGTTTGTGGATTATTGACTGACTTCGCGCTGTTTAAGACGCCATTCCTGGTAGTCACTGGATTTTTCATAGCCTTTCTGGTTGACGTAATCGAGCACGCCCCATAAACGATAGAAATAGGTGACAGAATCAACACGTATGATCTCTTTCCCGTTGTTATCAAAAAATACGATACTCGGCGCATAAAATATATCGAGAGATCTCGCCCAGTCTTTCGCGGTGGTTTTTACACCCTGTGGTGTGACCACCGGTGTATCGGCCCACATGTTGAGCTGTATGACATTCATCTTCTCTATCTCCTCGATGCTCAGGTCTTTTGCGAGCGGGTCGCTATGCAGCAGGTCGCAGGTATGGCAGTTACCCTGTTCGAAGAAAACAGCAGTGGCTTTATCGTTGCCGAGCAGGGCGGCAAGGTCGTATGGCTGCTCGAGGAAAAAGTCACGTTCTGTGAGCCCGCCGAGCAGGAAATATTCACCGGGATTCGCGCGCGCAAAATAATCTGAAAATTTTTCTGTCTTGTAGAACTCTTCGACGGCGAATTGAAGTGCAGCACGAAATTTATATGGCGGGTAGAAGCCGCGCAGGCGAAACACCGGGGTGCCATCCAGGTCGTAGAACACCAGGGAGGGGGTAAAGTTCGTCTTGTAATGCAGAGAGAGTTCTCGTTCGGTGTACTGTTTGCCGTCGGTATCTGTGACCTCCTCGATGCCCCAGATGTCGAAAGCGATGATATCGTAGTGTTTTCTCAGGTAGTTCTGAATGTCATTATCAGCAAGGCTGGTCTTGAAGAACTGCTCACAATAGGCACAGCGTTTTTGTCCGAAATAGGTGATGATGCCTTTTTTACCACTGTTTCTGGCTTCTTCGAGATCATCATTCAGGTCGCCTAATGAAAGCTTGAACCAGTCCGGATAAACCAGTTCTTCATCGAGCTGGGTATCGTCGAACGGGGCATCGGGATCTACAGGTTCGATGTTTGCGGCATGGGATATAAAAGATAACAGGAATAGCAATGTAGCAAGTGCAGAAGGAATTTTATACATTTTTATCCCGTTGTTTTTTTTTAGATTATATATAATTCGATTATATGATAAATGAACAGAAAAACACCACTTCGCCTGAGGTTTTAATGCTGATGGGGACACAATGTACATATTGTGGCCCTATGATGCAAATGCTGATGGAATTCATGAAGTTGGGGCAGATCGCAGAATTACGCCTCGTGAACATCGAAAATGCCCCTGAGCTGGCGAGTGAGTTAGGCGTGAGAAGCGTCCCATGGCTGAAAATAGGGCCTTTTGAATTAACCGGATCACGCACAAAAAAGGAGCTTCAGTTATGGCTGCAGCGTGCCTCCAGTCTTGACGGGGTGACCGATTATCTTGTCGAGGTGCTGTCAGAAGGCAATATCAAGGCTGCCAGTAAGCTCATTCACGGTCATCCGCAGGCACTGGAAAACGTCATCGACCTGATGGCCGACCCGGAAGCAAAGATCAATGTTCGACTCGGTGTCGGTGTGATCATCGAGGAGATGGCTGAGTCCGAAACGTTCAAAAGTGTCATCCCACGCCTGCTCGATTACCTGTCGAATGATGATGCAAGGATACGTGGTGATGCCTGTCATTACCTGTCGCTGACGAAAGACAGGTCATATATTCCGGATATCGAGAGGCTGCTCGCGGATGATAGTGAAGAAGTCCGGGAGATAGCGCAGGACAGTCTGGATGATCTGCGAGAATAACTCAGCCTGATGAACGTGTCTCACGCAACGCAGGCTGACTCTTGCCCGGCTGTAAAAGTCAGCATCCTGATGCCGGTATTTAATGCTGAGAGCACATTGCATGAATGCCTGCACAGCATCTTCAGCCAGACGCTGGCTGATTTTGAGCTGATCGCTATCGATGATGCTTCTACTGATAATTCGGTCGGCGTCCTGAAGTCATATGATGATCCGCGTGTGCGTGTCTTTCATAACGAACAAAAAGGCATCGTTCCAGCGTTGAATATGGGGCTCCAGCTGTGTCGCTCGGATCTGGTCGCGCGCATGGATGCCGATGATGTGATGGTTGCTTCACGGCTTGCAAAGCAGTTTGAGCTTATGCAGGCGCAGCCATCGATCACCCTGTGCGCCACCCGGGCGAGAAAGTTTCCGGAACAGGATATAAAGGCAGGGTTTATCGAATACATGCGTTGGCAGAATGCCTGTATATCGCAACAGGATATAAGCGATCAGATCTATATCGAATCACCCTTCGTACATCCTTCTGTCATGTTTCGCAAGCAGCGTGTGCTTGAACTGGGCGCTTACCGGGATGGTGAGTTTCCGGAGGATTACGAACTTTGGCTGCGCCTGTTCCAGGCCGGTGAGAGTATGATCAAGCTCGATGAAGTCCTGCTCGACTGGCGGGAGTCTGATAATCGCCTGTCGCGTACCTCGAGCCGTTATTCTGCAGCGGCTTTTGAAAAACTGCGTGCCGAGTACCTGGCGAGAGATCCCCGGCTGCAAAACCGGCAGATCGTCTTTTGGGGTGCCGGCAGAAAAACCAGGCAGCGCAGCCGCTACCTGATCGATAATGGTATAACCCCGTCCGCCTGGATTGATATCGATACTAAGAAAACAGGCAATGAATATCATGGTGCTAAAACCCATATGCCTGACTGGTTGCGTCAGATCGATCATAGGCCATTCGTCCTTAACTATGTGCGTAATCATGGTGCACGTGAAAAATGCCGCCAGTTTCTTGATGATTGTAACTACGTGATGGGTGTCGATTACCTCGATGTTGCATGAATGCGCACTATTATGGTGCGAAATATCAAGATGCACACTCAAATTAAAGCATGGATGTTTCAATCCGGTGCTCTTTTACCGCCAGAATTGGGGGTTTTATGCATAAATATCATGCGTTCGGCAGCTTCTGTTGTTGGTACGAACCTTGCTTTACTATTGATAGAAGAATAAATAAGGCAAAGGCGGCTTATGAAAATTGCATCGTTCGCAGCAGAGAAATGGCAACACGTGTTTATAAAAAAATGAAGGACAAGTAAAGCCAGGATATATCTGATGAGTTCATTACAAACACAGCAGCGCTGCACTGAGTTGATCGGGCAGCTGCAA
>CBDUKK010000083.1:0-7041 GCA_965367795.1 uncultured Gammaproteobacteria bacterium | reverse complement strand
CATCGTCAGTTTCTTCGTCGGTGGTAAAGAAGCCGAAGAAGCAGTAGTTTAAAGCCGCATGACTATGGCTTACCTGGCTCTCTTATAAATGAGCCCAGGTAGGCCGAGAGCATGGTAGCGGAAGATGCGAATAGCAATTGAAAACCGTCAGTACCCACCGGGTGATCTTGCCATCTGGATTTTCATCCTGGCCGAGCTCCTGGTGTTTGCTATATTTTTTGCTTCCTATGCTTTTACCCGTGCCGACCATGTCGAATTATTCAATACATTCCAGTTATCACTCGATACCGATGCCGCGCTGATAAATACCCTGGCACTGATCACCAGCAGCTATTTTGTGATGCGCGCGGTTGCATCCATCAGGGAAGGAAAAACGAAACAGTGTATCCACTGGTTACTGGCAGCACTCGCCATGGGGCTTGTTTTCCTGGTGGTGAAATCGAGTGAATACGCACATCATTATCAACAGGGCATAAACCTGAGGACAAACCTTTTTTATATGTTCTACCTGTCACTGACATTTTTTCATTTCATGCACGTGATCATGGGCATGGTGATATTAGCTGCGGTTGCATTGAAAACAAAACAGGGCTGCTATAGTGCGACCGAGCATACCGGCGTGGAGACAGGCGCCAGTTACTGGCACATGGTCGACATCGTCTGGCTGGTCCTGTTTCCTCTAGTCTATGTCATGCGTTGAGATGCAACATAAAGAACATTATGAATAATTCTAAAGTCATCCACAGCCGTTACCCTGTGCGGCCATGTACCATCATATATATTACGCTGGTCATCTTGACCTTGATCACATGGCAGATATCCCGGATGGGGATATCCGGACTCGATATCGCACTAGTGGTCCTTGGCTTTGCGCTCATCAAGGGTGCTCTGATCGGTGATTACTATATGGCACTGCGAGGTATTAGCACCCTATGGCGCTGGGCGATACTGGCCTGGTTATTCATAACTGGACTATTAATTACCACGGCTTTTGTAACTGCAGCTTAATGTATGTATGCTGATATAAATTGAAAGCGGAGTTAGAGATGAAAACAGCCAAAAATATCGTTACAGACAGTGCCCTGCCATATTACCGTGCAGTGGCCGGTGAAGTCAGTTTATTCGAACATGCTTTCAATAATCAACTGCCCTTACTCATAAAAGGACCAACCGGTTGTGGTAAAACGCGTTTCGTGCAACACATGGCAGCGCGTCTCGGTCGGCCGCTTTATACCGTCGCCTGTCATGATGATTTAACCGCATCTGATCTCGTTGGTCGACACCTGATCGGCGATTCCGGCACCTACTGGAGTGATGGTCCGTTGACACGAGCCGTCCGCGAAGGTGCCATCTGCTACCTGGATGAGATTGTCGAAGCCAGGAAAGATACTACGGTAGTGTTGCACCCGTTGACTGATGATCGTCGTATCCTGCCACTGGAACGCACCGGTGAAACCCTGTCCGCACCCGATGATTTCATGCTGGTCGTATCTTATAACCCAGGTTACCAGAACTTGTTAAAAGGCCTGAAACCCAGCACACGCCAACGCTTTGTCGGCCTGAGTTTTGACTTCCCGCAACCGGATATAGAAACAGAAGTACTGATGGGTGAAAGTGGCATCGATAAAGCCCTGGCGGAAAAGCTGGTCAGTCTCGCGACTTCATTGCGTGCACTCAAAGATTACGATCTCGAAGAAGCTGCATCAACAAGGCTGCTGGTTTATGCTGCAACCCTGATAAAAAGTGGCATGCCGATACAACAGGCATGCCAGGCAGCTTTGATCGAACCGCTTACCGACGACGATGAAACCTTAAAAGCTTTAGCCGAGGTGGTGAATGCAACGCTCGGAGAGTAACCCCCCTGCCAGCCAGGGTGATAGCAAGATGGATGGCAAAGATTTTGCCGTCCTGGTTGAATCGCTGTACGTGGCTAACCTGCTCATATTACCGGTGCTAGCCTTTATTATTCTAGCGCTGATATTTTTAAAGAAACACGGTTCATTACCAGCACTCGCTGACTCACATCTCGAACAGACCATGTCGGCCAGTATCTGGATCGGTGTATTTTTTTTCATTACTGCATTAACGGTTATGTTAATGAACCTGGTCGGCATTGAAGATGTCACCTTGTGGATGACCGCGATCATCACATTCACCATAATACATGCCACCATGGTTTTATTCGGTGTCTTCGGCCTGGCGAAAGCATTATCCGGAAAATGCTGGCGCTACCCTGTCGTTGGAAAACCCCTGCCAGCGAACTGTCCAGAATAACAATCTCTGTACTCGCAACAGATGCAAACCAAACATATACAGCGCTGGCGCTCCATCACTCAAACAGGCTTCTTTACGCTATTCGTGGTCGCACCACCGCTGGATATCTTTCGCTATGACCTGACGCTCGGACATTTCATCATATTAGGACAGGACTGGACCTTACAACTAGGCACACTGCAGAACAGCGCTAGCAGTGCCGCACTCAATGTACTGTTTCTTGGTCTGTTACCTATTTTCAGCGCTGCCGTTATTTTCCTGTTTATCGCCTGGCGCTGGGGGCGACTGTATTGCGGCTGGTTCTGTCCGCATTTTTCGGTGGTCGAGATGATCAACAAGCTGATGATCCGAGCCAGCGGTAAACCCAGTCTCTGGGAGGAGAACAGACTGCCACAGCAACAAAGCGACGGCAGCATAATTCGACCACAGGCAAAATACTGGCTAGCAACGATCTCTGCCGTCCTGATATTTGCTTTTGTCTGGTCGGTCAGCCTGTTGACCTATCTGCTGCCACCTTTCGAGATCTATAACAACCTGCTAAACGCTGAGCTTACTCGCAACCAGGCGTTGTTCATAACCGTTGCCAGTGCGGCTTTCTGTATAGAGTTTTTACTGGCCAGACACCTGTTCTGCCGGTTTGGTTGCGCCGTCGGTTTATTTCAGAGTCTGGCCTGGATGACCAATCGAAAAGCGATGGTGGTACATTTTGACCGCACACGTGCGCATGCCTGCAAGAGCTGTAACAATGCCTGTGACAATGCCTGCCCCATGCGATTACAGCCACGAACGATTAAACGAAAGATGTTTACCTGCACCGAGTGCGGTGAGTGCATATCTGCATGCACACAGGTTCAACAGTTCAACCAAGAAAAAAGTCTGCTCGACTGGGTACAGGGTGAAGAAGCAAAAGTCATTTCGGAATCACCCATGAGTGCATCGTATACCAGACCAGAAAACGTTCGCAGGAGCTCATAGAAATGGAAGAACAGGTCGGCGAACTCTGGCATAAACTGATCACCCGCGTTGCAGATAATCAACATCCCGCTGCAGCGGTATTTTTGCATGACATACAAAAAGCGATCGGCATCTATTTTCGTGCTCTCGGTGGTGACGGCGGACTACAGATAGAGATAGCTGATGCGACCGATAACCTGTCACGGCGAAGCCTGTTACAGCGCATCGCCGGCTCGCACTCAAAAGTTCAACTCGCCTGGCGGGATGAGCGCTCGTTAAAACTGCCGCAGAGCATCGCCTGGTTTGATTCGGCTGAATTGAACACCGACCTGTATTACTGGCTGGCCTGCCTCGCTGCCGTTCAGCAAACAGATATTGAGAACAACTGTCCTACCCTTGCCCGCCAGCAGAACTGGTTCGTTGATAATCAGAGAATGACACTGGCAGCATTCAACAGATTTCCCGGTATTAAATCGCGTTATCTCAGGCTATTTCGGGCGCACCTGCGACAACGGCCCGCTATAGACCGCCTGCCTGCTAACGAGGCCGAGGTCGAACTGGCGATACAGCATGCCCTGACCCGTCCAGGAGAAACTGATACGCTACCGACAGGCAGGCTTCCGCCCCAGCCGGTGCCGCTATGGCTGCACCCGGAGCCACCTTTCACTGCTAGCAGCAATGCACACGACGATGATGATGAAACACAGGCCAACAGCACGCAGTCACGTGAGCTGGACGATATGGGCCATCGCCAGGCAGAAAGAGTAGAAGATCCGGAGGCAGACCGCGGGCTGATCACCGTGCGTATGGAAAACATTTTCAGCATGGGTGAGTTCGTCAATGTCGACCGCGGCTCTGAAGACGAAGAAGACCCGGATCGCGCTGAAGACGTTGCGCGGGACCTCGACAAGTTATCAGTTGCGAGCAATGGTCAGGCATCTAAGACCCGACTCAAGTTTGACCTTGACCTGCCTTCTGCGGCCTCGGATGATGTCATCCTGGATGATGGCATTTTGTTACCGGAATGGGACTGGAAAAAACAGCAGCTGTTACCGGCTCGCTGTCGTATCGTACAGATGCAGGCCGAGGATGCACTCGACTGTGCCCTGCCACCACATCTGGGACAGACTGCGAAACGACTGCGCAACCAGTTCCAGGCAATGGCGCCGGCAAGAGTATGGCATCGTGCACAGATGGAAGGCCAGGACATAGACCTGGATGCTTATATCAAATACACCTCTGACCGTGCCGCCGGTCAACAGATCGCTGCTGATAACCTATACCGTGAAATACGAAGTGGTAATCGTGACCTGGCCTGCCTGCTGCTCGCTGACCTGTCATTATCCACTGATGCGCATATCAACGATGAGCATCGCGTGATCGATGTCATCCGTGACAGTCTTTACCTGTTCGCCGAAAGCCTGCATGCGACAGGAGACCGTTTTTCTATGCTGGGATTCTCTTCACGTAAACGCGACCCGATCCGGGTCCACAACATCAAGAGTTTTAATGAGCCCTACAATGCAAATATACGTGGCCGTATCGAAGCCATAAAGCCCGGCTATTACACTCGCCTGGGGGCAGCTATACGTTATGCAACGCAACTCCTGGCGGCTGAAGGTAATGGCCGTCGTTTACTGTTGATCATCTCTGATGGTAAACCCAATGACCTTGATCAATATGAAGGTCGCTATGGCATCGAAGATACCAGGCAGGCCGTAATATCAGCCAAAAGCCTGGGATTACTACCGTTTTGCATAACCATAGATAAGAAAGCCAACGACTATCTACCGCACCTGTTTGGCAAGAGTCACTATGCGGTTATTCGCCACCCAGAGAAACTGCCACAGGCACTACCGAAACTGTATAGTCAGTTAACGCATTGAGTTTGTATATTTAGAAACCATCCAGACTTTAGCGGGTAATAAGCGCTTAAATATCATAGGCTTGAAAACTAAATTCGTGGCATACTAGGACATCTAACGAATTTCAAGAACAGCTGATATGGCACAGAATAATAGCAAAGCGATCGAGGAGTGTCTCAAGCAGCACCATCTATTCTCCAAACTTACCGAGTTACAACTCGACAGGGTCTATAAAAACAGCCAGATAGCTCGCCTGGATGAAGGACAGATCCTGTTCAATCAGTCCGAAAAAGTAAAAGCTTTCTACATGGTACTCAGCGGAAAGATCAAACTGTTTCGCATGTCGGCGGATGGCCAGGAAAAAATTATTGAGATCGTCAACCAGGGCGAGGTATTTGCCGAAGCGTTAATGTTCACCGATCAGACAGACTACCCGGTGAGTTCAGCCGCACTTTCCGAAACGGAGGTTCTGTGCATCAATTCAGAAAAATTCAAGAACATGCTATGGGACTCGACGGATACATGTCTGTTATTACTCGGTGACATGAGTTTTCGTCTGAGAAAACTGGTCAATGAAATCGATAAGTTAACTTTACACAGTGGCACCTGCCGCGTCGCCTCGTATCTGATACAGGAGATGCCTGAAGGTCAGAAAGAATTCAAGCTGGAAATCCCTAAAAACATCATCGCGGCAAGATTATCGATAAAACCCGAAACCTTCTCTCGCATAATAAAGAGTCTTAATAGCAAGGGCATTCTAAGCATCGATGGAAACAGTGTGATAGTTCACAATGTCGATACATTGAGAGAGCAGAGCCTCCTGTAGATCACCGCCAGGCAGCTGATACGCCTGTTTTGTCGATGATTAATGCATGTGAATAAATTTCATTAATCATCGACAAATACAACTTTCTCTTGTCGTGTTCTGTCAAGCATCAGGCATGTTCAGACAAGACAGTTATCGCTGTCTCCTGCAATATTTAAACAGTAATAACTACCGGGAGTAGCGATGACTAGTATTAATTTAAGTGATCAACGAAGCACTCAGTTGAAGCCATCGACAAAAAGACTTGAAGAGATACGCAGACGGCAATGGAAAAAACGGTTGAAAGTACGTGCCGAAAAGATGAAAAGGCAGGTTCAGGCAGAACTAAAGTTTCACCAGGCCATACGTGAGATGCGAACCACGAACGATCGTTATCGCCAGTCCTACCTGCACTGGATATTGAACCAGATGTTCACCCTGTTTGATTATGAGTCCGGTCTACGTGCGATCAACGATAGAGCCGCTTATAATTCATGGTTGTCGATAAACCTTCCAAACCACAGGAATAAAGGCTGATCGAAAATAAATACATCGTTTATTCTACGACTCAGACAAAACTCATATACAAAGAAAGTAGCCCCAGTGTGATAGCGATACCTATGATGCCCATGAATACGGTACTGCCATGATCATTACGCCAGCCCCGGACTATCCAGTAACTTTCGAGACCAATGATGCCTGCTGCAGCGCCGAAGGCCATAAAGAGCCCTTTTTGCTCGATGTCTGAAGTGATGATAAAGAATGTGTAGAAGACAAAAGCTACGCTGATCGGCACTAGCGAGAATATCCAGTCTTCAGCTTCACCTTTTTTTCTACTGGTTTTAACCAGCTTCTCTAGTTTGCTTTGTTCTGCCATTAATTTGCCCTCGATAAAGTATAAGGTTTGATCCTAATTATTTACGTTTACCCGATTCCGGTTATTGTCATCAATTCGAGACAAGACTGTCCGGGTAACTTTCAAACTGTACCCGCACAGAATACATCATTTCAATAAGCCTTTATATAACCAGAAGAAGTAGGTGGTTTAATATTTTATTGACTGAAAAAAATGTGTAAAAGCACACTTTAAGCATGTAAAAAAATGATCATATATACGACGAATGGTTACTATTTGGTCATAAA
>CBDUKK010000082.1:0-7102 GCA_965367795.1 uncultured Gammaproteobacteria bacterium | reverse complement strand
GTTTGTCTGTGCTGGATAAGGCGTCGATGGCGATGCAGAGGCGGTTGACGGTCCCGTTGGTCAAGTCGGTTTTTGCTGAAGAATAATTTTTAGTATTTTTATCGATTTCTTTGATTGGCATTTACCTGGGCATTTTACTCAGGCTTTGCGGTTCTTGCACTGCGGGCGAGTTACTCTTTGTCAACAGCCACAAAGAGTAACCAGAAAGGGCCGCCACGTCAGCTACGCCCCTGTAGAAGACACAGGGGTTCCCAGCGAAAGAGTACTGTTAGCATGCTGTGCCAGAACTCGCAGAAGGCGCTCAGACAACTGGCGCAGAAAGCCCATGCCAACAGTACTCTTTCGCTGGCTTGCTAAGGTGGAGAGAAGGTCAAAAACGGTATAACCTTGTATTGTTATATCTCACAAATAGTTTTGTTTGTGCTTTTAGTTTTCCTCTTGTTTTTTATACTCCTCTTTCGATTGCTGAATTTGCCGGTATTGGTAGAGCAATTTCGCCAGGGAAGGCGAAATTAGCCTTGTGCGCCCGGATGGCGTATCAAGGCGGGCTCGTAGGCAATAGCGGTTAATTCAGGCACCCCGAACGCTTCTCTCGGGGCAATCGAATAAGGACGGCTTTTTTTGGTTACTTTTTTTAGCTGATGAAAAAAAGTAACTCGCCGTAAAAGGCGAAACTCACGGTAACAATCCACGTACCTAAGTAGCGTTAAAAAAAGAGAAATAATGAAATCAGAAAAGAGTAACTCGCCCTCGGTGCGAGAACCGCAAAGCCTGAGTAAATCACCCAGGCAAATGCCAAAAATATCCCTATTCAGATGAAGCCGAAGACTCCTTCAACTGTTTTCCCATATACCGCGTATAAATAATCGTCCCGGTAAAAAACACCAGACTGGTGAAGATAACGTAAAGACCTATCATCAGGTCCTCGTCATGCCCGGCATACCAGACCCCGATCACAAAATAAAATATCGCCATATACATCGACCAGGCATGGGTATATAACTTGCCATTGAGCAAGCCAAACAAAGGCAGCATCAAGGGGCCTAGCTGAAAGAAGATGATGATGGAAATCAGATGTTTTGCAGGCGGTTCGATCAACAGGTGCCATGCAAACAGACCGAACAACAGGCTGAAGTAACCCAGCAGGGTTAACCATCGCCCTAGCTTTATAAGTTGGCTCTGATTCATTTGAGTAATTTTTTTGCGGTAGAGGCAACGCGCCTGCCGAGCGCTATGCAGAGTTTACGTTCTTCGTCGCTCAGTGGTGTCGCTTCGAGGTCATCAGTTAAGCGGGTGGCGCCATATGGGCTGCCGCCGGTTTTCGTCTGGAACAGTTCAGTTTCCGTGTAGGGCAGGCCAACGATCAGCATGCCATGGTGTAGCAGCGGTAACATCATCGTCAGCAGGGTGCTCTCCTGGCCGCCGTGCATGCTGGTGCTGGCAGAGAAAACTGCCGCCGGTTTGCCTGCCAGCTTGCCGCCCATCCATAGCGCGCTGGTGCCATCGATGAAATACTTCATCGCTGCCGGCATATTCCCGTAATGTGTCGGGCAGCCAAGGATTAGACCGTCGCATTGGTCCAGATCATCGATTGTCGCATACAGCGGACCGTCTTCAGGGATGACCGCTTCAGTCTGTTCTGTATTCGGTGAGACGCCCGGTACGGTGCGAATTCTCGCCTGTACGCCATCAACTTCTTCGACACCACGGGCGATGATATTGGCCATCTCGGCCGTTGTTCCGCCCGGACTGTAATAGAGGACCAGGATTTCAGTAGTTGTGTCATTTTTTGGCATTACAAGATATCCAGCACTTTCTCTGGTGGGCGTCCGATGGTGGCTTTATCACCATTGATGACGATCGGGCGTTCGATCAGGATCGGGTTGTCTATCATCGCCCGAATGAGTTGTTCACGGCTTAGATCGGCGTTATCCAGATTGTTGTCTTTATAAGGTGCTTCGTGCTTGCGCATCAAGTCACGGGGTTCCATGCCTAGCAGGTCCAGTATTTCGCTTAGTTCTGCAGTGTTCGGTGGGGTTTTCAGATACTCTACAATCGTGGTATCGACCCCCTTATCATCGAGAATACCCATCGTCAGACGACATTTGCTGCATTTGGGATTATGAAAAACCCTGACATTCTTACTCACTATCTGCTCCCCATTTTTATAATTAATGGATTTTATCGGAAATTTGCTATTTTGGCACAAATCAATGAAAACATTGCTTGACAGTAAATGCTTACATTGTTATTTTTTTAGGTCTATAATCCCTCACAATATAATTAAAAAATAATAACCACCATAATTTATAAAACAAACAACACACCATTCCAATTGGAGAATTTATGACCATGCGTACATCTGCCCGTCTTTTTAGTGTAGCCCTTTTAAGTTTAGGCCTTATAACAGGCTGTGCCTCTACAGATGAAGCTTCTGATTCAATATCTGCAGAACAAGCCATTGCTGATGCCAAAGCTGCAAATGCTGAAGCAAAAGCAGCGAATTTTGAATGGCGCGATACCGGTAAATTAATATCAGATGCTGAAGCAAAACTTGCAGCTGGTGATGAAGCAGGTGCGATCGCACTTGCAAATAAAGCAAAAGCGCAGGCAGAAACTGCTGTTGCACAAGCTGATGCTGAAAATCAGAAATTCCTGAATGCTAATGCTGAGTCTACAGCGAGTTCAGATTCCAGTAGTTCTCGTGGAGCCATGGCTGGTAAAGTAAGCAGCTACTCAGTCGTTCGTGGTGATAACCTGTGGAACATCTCTGGTAAAGACGAAGTTTATGCTGATCCATACCAGTGGCCACTGATCTACAAAACAAACCGTGACAAGATCAAGGACGCTGATCTGATCTTCCCAGGACAGGTTCTGGATATCGATCAGAATGCTTCTGCATCTGAAATCGATGCGGCTGTTAATCATGCCAAGACACGTGGTGCATGGTCACTGGGCGATACAGAGCAATCTGATCGCGATTTCCTGGCAAAATAACACGGGTAGTCATATCTCAGTAAGATAGAAAAAAGGTCCGCTTGCGGACCTTTTTTTATGTCCATGGATGGACGGTATGTCGCAAGGAGCCACGGACGGCGGTGCGACGATGCCATGGATGGACGGTATGTCGCAAGGAGCCACGGACGGCGGTGCGACGATGCCATGGATGGACGGTATGTCGCAAGGAGCCACGGACGGCGGTGCGATGGAGCTTCCAAAGTATTGTAAAGAGGCTGTAAATGGATACATGTAAACAGATATTCGTCAGTGGCCGCGTTCAGGGCGTTTTCTTTAGAGATAGCACTCGCAATATGGCGAATCAATTGAAACTGTCAGGCGGCGTAAGAAATCTACGGGACGGGCGAGTGGAAGTGCAGGTTAGTGGTGATGATGTCGGTGTTCAAACATTAATTAAATGGCTGAAAATCGGGCCGAAATCTGCAAAAGTGTCTACTATTGAGGTAATAGATTGTACGGGGAGTCTTCACCAGTATTTCAAGGATGGCTGTTTTGAAATCTGGAGTACGGAATAAACGACTAAATGGTGTACAAGAACATAGTATGAGCGCAGTGTTTGACGACAATATAAAACAGAACCAGCATCTCGAAGTTCATGATATTTTAAAGTGGCTTGAAGAAGATGAGATGGTGGATATTGAAAACGCTCAAATGTTACGGACGCTGGCGGTAAGTGCGGAGTATAAGAAAAATAATCCGCTGGAAGTTATCGCAGACCGAAACTGGATTGATCTCACAACGCAGAAGCTACTTACACTAGATATCCTGACCCAGTGGTTTGCCCGTAGAGTAGGACTGCCTTATGTCCGTATAGATCCATTGAAGATCGAAGTGGCTGAAGTCACTGAAGTCATGTCTTACGCCTATGCTGCCAGGTTCAATGTTCTGCCCATAAAAGTCGATGTCGCGACTATCACTGTCGCTACTGCGCAACCTTTTGTGCGTGACTGGGAATCTGAGCTGTCACGTATACACAATAAAGAATTCAAGCTGGTCATCGCCAACCCGAGTGATATCCGTCGCTTATTGCTCGAATTTTATACCATATCAAAATCTATCCATGGTGCCAGGACGTCCTCTGATGCCAGTGGCGGCAATATACAGAACCTCGAACAGCTGATGGAGCTGGGCCGTAGCGGTAAACTGGATGCTAATGACCAGCATGTAGTGAACATCGTCGACTGGTTATTGCAGTACGCTTTTGAGCAGCGTGCCAGTGATATCCATCTCGAACCACGTCGTGATATGTGTCCGGTGCGCTTTCGCATCGATGGCGTGATGCAGGAGGTTTATCAGATTCCAACAGCGGTAATGAAAGCGGTCACCAGCCGTATCAAGATTATTGGCCGTATGGATGTGGCAGAAAAGCGCCGGCCTCAGGATGGCCGTCTTAAAACACGTACCGAAGATGGCAAAGAGGTAGAGCTGAGGCTATCAACCATGCCAACCGCATTCGGTGAAAAACTGGTAATGCGGATCTTCGACCCGGATGTGCTGGTAAAAAACTTCCGGCAGCTGGGTTTCAGTAAGAATGACAATGATATCTGGCAGTCGATGATCGGGCAACCGCACGGCATCATCCTGGTAACGGGTCCGACCGGTTCGGGTAAGACCACCACACTGTATTCAACTTTAAAGCTACTGGCTACACCTGATGTAAATGTTTGCAGTATCGAAGACCCGATCGAACTGGTCGAGCCGGCTTTCAACCAGATGCAGGTACAGAAGAATATTGATCTGGATTTTGCCAGCGGGGTGCGTACCCTGTTGCGCCAGGACCCCGACATCATCATGATCGGTGAGATCAGGGATAAGGAGACTGCAGATATAGCCATCCAGGCGGCATTAACCGGTCACCTCGTGCTCTCTACCTTACACACCAATGATGCGCCATCCGCGGTAACCAGGATGCTCGATATCGGTGTGCCGCCATACCTGATCCAGTCATCGGTACTGGGTATCATGGCACAACGCCTGGTAAGAACCTTATGTCCTCATTGTAAGCGTCCTGCTGAGATTTCAGACCAGGCATGGAATGAGCTGGTCAACCCATGGAAAGCAAACAAACCGAAACAGGTCTATGAGCCCGTCGGCTGCCTGGAATGCCGTGATACCGGGTACCAGGGCCGAAAAGGTATCTACGAGATGTTCCAGTTTTCCAACGAAACACGGTTGATGATCACCAGAGATACCGATATACATGACCTGCGCCGTGCGGCCATCAGGGATGGCTTACAGCCACTTAGACTGAGTGGCGCAAACAAGGTCGCAAAAGGTGAAACCACCGTCGAAGAGGTGCTTCGCGTCGCACCGCCGCCGCTCGACGGCTGATTATATTGCCGGGTAGGGGGTGAGCTTTTTACCAGTATTAGCTATCCCACAAGTTAGATTTCATCTATATCATCAAACAGTTATAATACGCGCCCACATATCCAGCTAATTGTAGAACCGAGGCTTTATCCATGACTTATTATTTTTCTAAAATTGTTGATGACAATTTTGACGATGCTATCGAACGTGTTACTGCTCGCCTGGCAGACTCAGGTTTTGGTGTATTAACCACCATCGATGTGAGTGCTACACTGAAGAAAAAAATAGATGTCGATTTTCAACGATACACGATCCTGGGTGCGTGTAATCCCGGTTTTGCGTATAAAGCCTTGCGGGCGGAAGACAAGATCGGCACGATGCTGCCATGTAATGTCATCGTACAGGAAACAGCGGACGGGAAAGTCGAAGTGGCTGCTGTCGATCCGATGGCGTCTATGATGGCTATACAAAATGAAACTCTGGGTGAAGTTGCATCACAGGTGCAAGGCATGCTCAAGAATATTATCGAAGGTTTATAACCATATGTCACAGCCAAAAATTGTAGTCTATAGCGGCCGATTCTGCGGATATTGCACAGCAGCAGAGCGTTTGCTACAGAGTAAAAAAGTACAGTACGAACTCATCAAGGTCGACGAAGATCAGGCAATGTTTGATCATATGATGAAGATCACCGGCCGTCGTACCATCCCCCAGATATTTATCGATGATTACCACGTCGGCGGTTTTGATGACCTCTCGGCCTTAAATCAAAGCGGTAAGCTGGACGAGCTGTTAAATCCCTAGGTTTCAGTACCTGTTACTGCTTACTCAATAAAAAAAGAATTATTACCATGGAATATCTACCAATATTTTTTCAGATTAAACACCGGCCCTGCCTGGTCGTTGGCGGTGGTTCGATCGCAGCCCGTAAAGTTGCTCTGTTACGAAAAGCACAGGCTGAAGTCATCGTCGTCTCTCCCGAGCTTTGTTCTGAGCTAGAGGGTTTGAGTCGGGACGGTCTGATACAGTACAAGGCGCGTGAGTTTGAAGACAGCGATCTGGAAGAATGTGTAATGGTTATCGCAGCGACCGACCAGCATGAGATCAATGAACACATCTCGGTTCTGGCTAATAAATTACGGTTGCCTGTTAACGTGGTGGATAACCCGGAACAGTGCAGCTTTATCATGCCATCGATCATCGATCGTTCACCTGTGGTCATCGCGGTGTCGACAGGTGGCTCATCACCGGTACTTGCGCGGCTGATCCGTACCAGGCTTGAAGGTAGTATCCCGGCAGCATATGGCCAGTTGGCAAAACTGGTTGAAAGTTTCCGCGATAAAGTTAAAGCGGCGTTTCCTAATGTCGAATCACGTCGCGGCTTCTGGGAAAAGATTCTCGAAGGTACGGTTGCGGAACTGGTTTTTACCGGTCATCAAGATGAAGCTAAACAATTGCTGGACAAAGCTATCGCTGAGAAGTCTGAAACACCAGATATACCGGGTGAAGTGTTTTTAGTCGGTGCCGGTCCTGGCGATCCAGATCTTTTGACTTTCCGTGCTTTACGATTGATGCAGCAGGCCGATGTGGTCGTCTATGATCGCCTGGTCTCACCAGCCATCATGGAGATGGTGCGCCGCGATGCGGAGATCGTCTATGTCGGTAAAGAGCGTGACAAGCACACCATGCAGCAGGAAAACATCAACCAGCTGCTGGTGCGCCTGGCAAAAGAGGGCAAACGTGTATTACGCTTGAAAGGCGGGGACCCTTTCAT
>CBDUKK010000081.1:0-7129 GCA_965367795.1 uncultured Gammaproteobacteria bacterium | reverse complement strand
GATCGATGAGCAAAATAAATCAGAGCAGCAGAACAGAGTGGTGCGAAACAAGGAAGATAACCTTCTGAAGCAGACGAATGAAGCACAGTTGGCCGCTCAGCAGGTAAAAACTCAGGCAGATAAAGAAGAGCAGGTAAAACAGAAAGCAGAGGCAGAAAAGTTAGCGCAGGCAGAAAAGATTCGCCGTTATGAGAAGGCTATGATGCAGCTACGGCTGGAGCAGGAACAGATTGATAAGCAACAGGCATGGGCATCAGGTGAGGACGTTGCCTCGGCGGATGACGAGATTTAGCTAAGCAGAAATTGATATACTGACAGCCTCGATGTGTAGAAATACAGCCGAGACTTCTTTACGTGTAATTTGATCGAATAAACGAAACCGCAATTTTTTTTATTTATACGCACTGCAATGGTGCGTAAAAAAAATGACTGATAATGCAAACTATTGTTTTTACTGATTATTAGCATTTAACTCTATGGTTATATAAAAACAATTCGATTGGATATATTGGTTCTACATCTCTAAAATTAGCATCCCGCAAGTTATTTGTTGCCGCTGAGGTTTAGTTTTGTCCACTGTTATGAATTCAAAAGAAAAATTTTCCTTTCCAGAAAGAAGGGCTATCGATAAACGCCAGATCACATTACAGCATATCTGTTTACAGCTAGCCTCTCTGGGCCACCGGTGCCAGTTAAGTTCTGATCGAGGCTATCTCGCTGTTGCAGATAGCCTGTTAAAGAATCACTCGGCGCAGCGGCAGCTGCTGGCAGAGTATCGCTGTCCTGCGGATCAGCGCATACAGAATTTCTTAAATGAATATTTGAAACGCAATGGTATTGATATTGAGATCAAATTGCCGGGAGAAACTTTTAACCTGAACGAAGGTGGTATCGCCCGTGAACTATCTATACCCTTCAGCAGTAATACCTATAAGTCAGATCTGGTCGAGTCATACCGTCTGATACAGGGAGTCTTGCATAATCCCAGGAATGATCGTCGTACTACCTCGGGTGTGTTTCATATCGTAGAAGGCGGCTTACCTATACCAGCAGATAAAAAAGCAGTACCGGTGGATGTATATGCAAACCTATTACAGGTCGCGCTTGATCCGCCTAATGACCTGATGGGGTTGCCGATCGCCAGTGAGAATGAAAACCCGGTTGATATGTGGGTATCTTTGTTATTACGTCCCATCGTCCGTCCTGAAGTAGACGGTGTATTGCCTCAGAAGAGCCTGGAAACACGATTTTTTGCACCGGGATCACTGGTATCGAACCTCGATTTTGTAGAGTCGATTTTTGGTAATGGTGGTGATCCGTTCTTACCAGAGAATGATGCAGCACTGGATATCGATCACTGGACGGGTCATAGTGGTTGCGTCATCCTGGCACCACATCTGACTAAACTGAGTAAAAAATTACTGGGCCTGCCACACCATGATGATGCAACAGAGCGTCAGCGTAAGGATGGTATGTGCTGGAAAGACGAAGATGAACTGTATAACGATGGCGGTGCCTTCAAGATCGTCTGTCGTGATATGCAAGGTGTCGTCGTCACTATCATCGCCGATAACTACTTTGGTTACAGTAAAAAAGAAGTCAAATCACAGATAAGTTATTCTGCTAATCTTTTTGGCGGCGTAGAAGAAGAGCATGCTGGCGGAGCCGTCGCTTTTCCCCGCTTCAACCTGGGTAATTATTACCTGCCAAAGATCGAAGATGAGATGAAGGACCATACTTTCGAGCGTTTGTGCCAGCAGTTGCAGGGAAGTATAACGGTGTGCCCCGAAGGTTATGCGATAGACAAGCAGTTTGACGATATATACTATATTCCTGAGTCTGCGCATATTGATATGGAACAGCAGAAGATAAGCTGGGTGAAAGATGGTGCAGTACAGCAGATCAAGCTGCAGGTTAAATATACCTATATCTATCCCAGTGGATTTAAAGTACATATGCAGAAGCACCCACAGGCGCCAAGCTGGCGTCTGATCGGCACCCTGGGTGAGGGCACATGCTGCCATAAGCCAAGTACAGTGTCCGGTGGCGGTAAGTCAGAGATATCAAAGTCGATACAGGATTCGATGATATCCGGTCCGGTATTCGTTGGTAATTTTGAAAAGGATCTCGATAAAGTCGAGGCAATCTTCAACTACGACTATTCGAACCGGCGACGTGACCGTTCAAAGAATGATGACAGGAATGTCCTCACCAGCAAGCGAAGCCTTGGCTCGGTGATCAGGCTGCTGACCCCTTCAGCTGAAACTTACACGGATGAATATAACCAGTGGCTGGAGAGTATTCCTCAGCATATACTGGCCCTGGTTTATTTGATCAAGCGATTTTATAAGACCGAGTGGGGTGATAACTGGCGCCAACATTTCTCGGTAGACGAAGTGAACGGAAACCCAGGCCATGAACTGAAATATGATGGCCGTAAGATGATTACCAGTTATCTGCGTGTAGGTGTGCGTAAAGATGGAACCTGGCGAATATATAAGTTGCGTCAGGATTTCGTCGCTGCAACTAAAGTACAGACTGAAGATGATATTACGGCTTCGACGGTAATCCCTTTGAACTATGTCGAAGGCAAATTGAATCATCGATATGAAAGCCCTAGCATTAAGATTGTAAAGAACTGCGAAAACCGTTTGTTCCAGCGGCCAGATGATGCCGTCATTCGAGGGCTTGATACGCAGACCGAAAAAGACCTCTCTGAGCAGGGTAACTTTATTTCGAATTTCCAGCCGCTTACTGCTGATGATGCGCGTGAGTTAGTGGAAGATGTGATCAGCTTTCAGGAATATTCGCTGCCGATGCAGTCTCTGATTCGGCTTGCTGCAACGGCTGAAGGTGAATACTTCGTGTCATCTGCACACCCGCGTCTTGTCGACGGAAAACCCAGTAAAAACATGCGTTACCTGCAAAAGCGTCCCGACCTTGCGAACCCTAGAAGTATGTACCTCGCACAAACAGGAACCCGGCTGTCAAGAGGCCTGTCGCTAGATGAACCGGTGTATTTCCCGGTCAATGCGGTATTGCAGGGCCGTCGTAATAATCCTGAAGATAAAAAGGCCGGTATAAGACCACTAGCAGTTTACAACCCTATCCATTACCAGGAGTTGCCAGAGCTGTTTATGGACCTGATCTGCAGCCTGACAGGAAAATCACCATCAACCACAGGTGCAGGTTCGGAAGGCGCGCTGACAAAAGGGCCATTTAACGCGCTATCTACCACAGCTGACTTAAATAATGCACTGGTTTCATTTATCTTGTGTGATTTTGCAGGATATTCTTCGGCGGCCGGATATATCGGAACTAACCGCCGTGTAGATCATGATATCAGTATGCTCATACCGGAGATCTGGTGTCGTTTGCCTATCAGGCAACGTGATCCTAAATACCTCATCGAAAAAGGTCTTCTCGAAAAAATTGATGACTTTGAATATGAAGGTAAAAAGATACATGCCAGCCGTCTGGGTTACCGAATAACAGAAAAGTTTGTACATGCTTTTTTCGGTAAGGTATTTGACAGCCCAACCATCGTTTTTGACGATGAGATGCTGCGGCCGGAAACACAGGGCATGGACGCTTATGTAGACGGAATCAATAATATCGTCGAAGCGCAGCAGAAAGTTGCGCGAGCTTATATCGAAGACGGCTCTATCAATGATGCCTGCCCGCCATTACAGGCTGTCTTACGCATAATGGCGGAAGGCGATTATGAAGGAAAAACAATCGATGACCCGTCTATCCGTGAGATGTTCACCAGGGATTACCTGTTAAATAGCGACTGGTATAAGGAACGTTTAGTTATTAAGCAGCAGCGTGATGCGGCTTTATGGCAGATGAACCATGATTACGTCGAGCAGAAGATGGATGAGATCAACGAGTCTGTAACCGATCTTTGGGCGGAGCTGCAAGGCCAGCTGGAAAATGCTGAGCAAATGCGTGAGTGGGTAAACAGTGACAGTTATCTGGAGCGTCTACAGGGTACCCTGGGTGCTGACTGGATACATAGAGGCGAATAATTCTCGAGTCGTATCGCGATTGTAGTTTTTTAACTACAGGATAAACCCGTATAGTTCTGACTGAATTGAAGAACTATACGGGTTTTTTAATGTAACCTTAGATATGCAGTGTTTTATGCCGTACTGCCAAAAGACTTGTCAACGGCGCCAGCGGGTATCTTCAGACCGGCCAGTCGACAACCTTGTGCAACCGGGCCGCCAGGGATGATCTGGTATAGATATTTCATGCCGCCGCGCGAATGAAATTTTTCATCCAGTGCATCCTTTATCTGTCGTAGGTTGGGAAATTCGACCTTCTTATAATACTCCTGAAGGGCTCGTATCAGGTCCCAGTGATCGTCGCTTAACTCAATACCGTCACTGCTAGCAGCCTCTTGCGCTTTTTCAATGTCCCAGTCGTCAGGTGCATTTGGAAATGATTCAGGTGAAACAGTCATAGTTTTCTCCAGTCTATGTTTAATGCCTAATATTTAATTACAGTTAAGGTTAAGGGAAAGTGGTTGTTGTTATATCTTTGAAGTTTTGTTGTCCCATAATCACCCATCTGGGTGTTGCGCTGCCTGTACCAGCATAATCCAGGTGAGGATGCTCATACTTTACCTGGTTGATGATAGCTTCCTGTGACGGCTCAACGTCGACGATAAAAACATGTTTGCCTTCATCCAGGTCTTTTTGAAAACGACGGAAATCTTTATGTGGCGTTTGTATGCCATAAAATCCGCCGCTCCATGTAACGAAACCGAACATCACGATGGCGAGGAAATAAAATGGTATCCATGTATAGGTCTCGGGTAGTTTTGACAGGTAACCGATGATGATTACCAGCGATGCAGCAAGAGCACCAAAGAGTATGCCGAGAATCGTGCCACGGACCACGTCCTGTTTGAAGACAGATTCGATACTATGTAAGTGTGTATGTTTTGCTACAGCAGCGTCATCTTTACTTAATACATGAATCTGGGGTGTATTGACTCCCTTCTGTTCAAGCTCTTCTTCTATGCGTTCGAGATCATCAAGGTCATCACTAATAAAATAATGTCTTTTCATCATAATTCTCCATCGTTTGTGAGTGTATGGCTAACATTGTTTTGTTGGTCCTTGATATGCGAAATTCGCCATATGATCATCTTTATAGTATGTGAGTCATATGGTGACATTCACTCAAAGATAAGTGTATTTGTATGACAAGCCTCCGCTGATACAAATTATTGATTTCAAGTTGAATATTAGGGCGCCAACAAAAGTTAATGTCAAGTAGACATGGCTATAAAAAACAACAGACAAACAAAGAATTTGTTTGCCAAGCGACTGATTTTATTATTAATATATGAGTGATGATGATTCTGGGTGCGATTGACGTGAAAACAGCCTTCAAGTGCGAATAACTTAGAACCAGGAGTTCTGGTGCTTAAAGGCATAATATTTCAGGAATAAATAAACGAATTTACTATCATGATGTCAAGAAAAAATGGCTTAAATCTGTTGGTAATGCTGTGGACGTTAAGTGTTACTATCAGTGAAAAATTGCTGGGAATGTGCTTTGAAAAAAAAGAATAATAAAAACACGCTACGTTGGCGGCGCACAAAAATAATTGCGACTATAGGTCCGGCGTCTGACTCAGTTAAAAATATTACAGCCTTGATTAGGTCCGGGGTAAATGTTTTTCGATTAAATATGTCCCATGGTGACCATGAATATCATAGAAAGATATTTAACAGGATACGCGCCTGTTCGAATAAAACGGAATCTTACCGCGCGATACTGATGGATTTATGCGGGCCAAAAATTCGCGTGGGGAGATTTGAAAAAGATAGTATCCAGTTAAAGAAAAATGACAACGTAATCATACGCTGCGGCAAAGGGACTGGGCGTGATGGCATCATCATCTCTCAATATCGGCAGCTTTATAAAGATGTAAAGAGAGGTGAGAGAATTTTACTCGATGACGGCAATATGGAATGTCGAGTTGTGAGTGTTGAGGGGAAAGATGTTAGATGTAAGGTGATCTATGGCGGCGAACTTAAAAATAATAAAGGACTCAACCTGCCCGATACGACGATTTCGGTCTCTAGCTTTACTGCCAAGGATAAAGTAGATGTCAAGCTGGCCATGGAGCTGGGAGCTGATTTTATAGCGTTAAGCTTCGTTCGCACTGCTAAGGATATCAAAGGATTGAATAAGTACATGGCGCGCGTAAATAAAGAAATCCCTGTCATCGCAAAAATAGAAAAACCTGAAGCGGTCGCCAATATCGATGAGATTATAAGCTCTTCATACGGCATAATGATCGCGCGTGGAGACCTGGGTATAGAGTTGCCTGCAGAAGAGGTTCCCTTGATACAGCGAGTTGTTACCGAAAAAGCGAGAGCAAACAATCGACCGGTTATTGTTGCGACCCAGATGATGGAGTCGATGATTACTAACGCCAGACCGACGCGAGCGGAAGTTGGAGATGTTGCCAACGCAGCAATGACTAGCGTAGACGCGGTAATGCTGTCTGCAGAAACGGCGGCAGGTAAATATCCGGTTAAAACCGTCAGGATGATGGATTGTATATTGCGAGAAATAGAAAACCATCAGTGGAGTTCGGGAAGTTTTAGTAATGATTCAGGCGGCAACTTCGACCGGCCTTCATCGCGGCGTGCTATCGCTCATGCTGCGAATGCACTGGCACATGATCTGAAACTACAGGGAGTGTTAGTGCCGACGGATAGTGGACATACAGCAGCAGTATTATCAGCGAGCCGTCCTTCGTCACCATTGTTAGGGTTGTCAACGAGTATGCAGACCTGCCAGAAGTTGTCTTTGCACTGGGGCATTATTCCGTTTCTTATAAATAAACAGGAATCTCGAGACTGGAAGCTTCTGAGTCAGGAAATCTGTAAGCGGTGTAGATTAACGAAGACTGGTCACAGGGTATTACTGGTCTCAGGTTTTAATGATGATGAGTTACTGAATGAGCCGGTAATGAAAATAATTAATGTAAAAAATTGATATCGTAAAATTAGATGATCATGGATATGACAGCTGAATACAGCTATTCGTGTCTCTTATGCTGAGTCGGCGTACTTGGCTGTATCGTGTAGCCAGAACCATC
>CBDUKK010000080.1:0-7151 GCA_965367795.1 uncultured Gammaproteobacteria bacterium | reverse complement strand
CTTGATGGTGTGTTGTCATATCGCGACAAACTATTATCACTGATCGCAGACGTGCCTGGCATGATTGACGGTTACCGTAAACAGGGCAAGAGCATCATGTTCGAAGGTGCGCAGGGTACCTTGCTCGATATCGACCAGGGAACCTATCCTTTCGTAACTTCTTCAAACACGACGGCGGGTGGTGCCTGTACCGGTAGTGGCATAGGTCCTAAGGATCTGGACTATATCCTGGGAATAACCAAAGCGTACACCACGCGTGTCGGTGCGGGACCATTTCCTACCGAGCTGTTTGACGATGACAAAGATGACCCGACTATCGGTCAGCACCTGGCTACGGTTGGGCGTGAGGTCGGTGCTACTACCGGTCGTGACCGTCGATGCGGCTGGTTTGATGCCGTTGCACTTCGTCGCGCTGCACAGATCAACAGCCTGACCGGTTTATGTATCACCAAACTTGATGTTCTGGATGGTCTGGAGACGATCAGGATCTGTGCAAGTTATGATTACCAGGGTGAAAATATTCATATGCCGCCGTTAGGTGCTGATGCCATCGAACAATGCACGCCTGTTTATGAAACCATGCCTGGCTGGAGTGAGTCCACCGTCGGTGCTAGAAGTCTTGATGACTTACCAGAGAACGCCAGGAATTACCTGAAGCGTCTGGAAGAAGCAGTCGGCGTTCCAGTTGATATCGTATCGACGGGCCCTGAACGTGATGAAACTATCATCGTTAAACATCCGTTCGACTAACTACCATACTTGGTAAACAGCTCCCTCATCTGCATCTCGCTCCTGTCTGCAGATGAGGGAGTTTTTGCCTGGTTCGATATACTCATCCGCCCATCCCTCGTTATACCATCCGTCTCAGGATGGTCCAGAAATTGAACTTCTTCATCCTGCCATAGCCAAAGATCAAACCACTATGAATCGACAGTAAACGGTTGATTCCTTCTCAAATAAGAACTATTCTTTAAGCTGTGAACAGAAATTATTACAAACCGCTGCATTATGTGCTCATCATCTTATTGATGTTTGCGCCGATACGCAGTGCTATGGCTGTGCAGCAGGCGCATTGTGATATGGACGGGATGAACATGGATGAAATGTCTATGTCCATGTCTATGCAGGATCATGATATGCATGCTATGCATGCTATGTCATCAACTGATGATCCTGCAGATCTGACCACAGACCAGCGGGCTGTTTCCGGTACACAATGCTGCTGTTGCGGTTATGATTGTGTGAGTAATTGTGAGATAGGCGTATCGGTCTCACTTGTCATGCAAGTTTCTTTGTATTCACCTGTCTTTGTTAATACCTCGAATACTGATAGTTATATTTCTGATCTCTTACTGAGAGCCCTCACACCGCCTTCACGGCCGCCGGCAACACTCTCGTAATTAAATAAACGCGCTTCGTTTTACTCTGAGAGGGTAAACGAAGAGTTGATGTATTTTAATTATGGAGGTTGGCCATGAGTCAATCACGATTATCGAATTATTCTGTTAACAGAATAAAATTATCACCTGCTATATTACTGGCAGCTGTTTTGATCAGCAGCGATCTACACGCCTTGACCCTGCAGCAGGCTGAACAGCTCGCGATAGCCTCAGATCCGGCGATCGAGGGCTTCAGAGTTACGGCGTCATCGTTCAAAGATGAGTCTGTGGCAGATGACACCTTGCCTGATCCGAGGTTGAGTCTTGGCGCAGTCAATGTCCCTGTAGATAGCTTTGATCTCCAGCAGGAGCAGATGACGCAACTGAAGGTAGGTATCCGTCAGGACTTTCCACGTGGTGATGTGCTCGCTATAAAACAGCAGCAATCACAGCACCTGTCACGGGCGGCCCTGTCCATGGCCGATGATGCAGAATTGAAGATCCTTAGAGAGGTTCGTGAGACTTACCTGAATTTATTCTATGAAGTTTCTGCATACCAGATCATCAGGGAGACCCGGCAGTTATTCTCTGAGCTGGTCAAGATAACTGAATCGAACTACGCAGCGGGTCGTGTCAACCAGCAGGATGTCGTTCTCGCCGGACTCGAGCTCGCACGCCTGGATGACCGTTCGACAAAGATCCAGGCGAGGGAAGAGTCTTATCGTGCCAGCCTGTCACAGTGGATAGGTGATATCGCCTGGAATGATATCACTGGTGCATTTCCACAGTTACCGGCATTGCCTGAAGAGGTCGATCTTAACCAGCTTATTCCTCAGCATCCGCTTATCCGTGCTGAAAGCGAAAAGGTCAATGCCAGTAAACAGATGACCGAGATGGCGCGACAGGAATATAAACCTGGCTGGAGCCTGCTGGTCGATTATGGTTTTCGTTCCGGGAATAATCCAGATGGTACAGAACGATCGGATTTTGCAACAGCGATAGTAAGCCTGGATGTACCCCTGTTTACGGGAAACCGTCAGGATAGAAGGGTTTCAGCAAATGAGAAAAAGATATCAGCCTCACGTTACGCTAAAGATGACCAGCTACGAAAGTTAAAACAGTTGTATGAGAAGAACTATCATCTCTGGCAGCGTTTACAGGAGCGCGAACTTCTGTATAAGAACAGTCTGCTTACCGCAGCGAGGAATAATACAAAAGCGTCACTGAAGGCTTACCAGAGTGGTGTAACGGAGTTTAATACCCTGATGCGCGCCGAGATAACAGAGCTGGATGTCCGCCTGGAAGATCTAAGGGTACGGGTCGACCGTGCAGTAACCCAGGCGAACATACTCTATGTCATAGGAGATCCTGACAATGAAAAACTATAGTTCAGCAGCACTGGTGACAGTCACGTTACTGTTTTCTTATCTATCTCTCTACAGTCTGGCGTCAGCTGAACCGGCGCCAGAGCAGGAGAAAGAAATCTTATACTGGGTGGCACCGATGGATCCTAATTACAGACGGGAGCAACCGGGTAAGTCGCCGATGGGCATGGACCTGATCCCTTATTATTCTACTTCTGATGCAAGCGATAATAGCGTGAGGATCTCCCCCGCCGTGGTGCAGAACCTGGGTGTCAGGACGAGCAAGGCGGAACTGACACGATTATGGCGCGGTATAGATACGGTCGGTTATGTCGATTATGATGAGTCAAAAGTCAGTCACATACACCTGCGCACCGAAGGCTGGATCGAGAGACTCGCGGTTCAATCAGAAGGCGAACGGGTCAAGAAAGGCGATTTTCTGTTCGACGTTTATTCGCCCAAGCTGGTCAATGCTCAGGAAGAGTTAGTGACTGCCCTGGCTACCGGTAATAAAGGCCTGATAAGCGCGACCAAGGAGCGCCTGTCTGCACTAGGTATATCCAGTTCGCAGATCAGAGCGCTTGAAAAGAATAAAAAGGTCAAGCAACGGATATCTATCTATGCGCCGCAGGATGGTGTGGTATCGGTGTTGCCGGTACGTGAAGGTATGTTTGTAAAACCGTCACAGAAAGTTATGACGCTTGGAGACCTGTCCAGCGTCTGGTTGCTGGCGGAGGTCTTTGAGCGTCAATCGCAGTGGGTCGAAGTAGGCCAGGATGCGGAAGTTAAGCTGTCTTATATACCCGGTAAAAGCTGGAACGGTAAGGTCGAATATATCTATCCCAGCCTCGATCCGAAGACTCGTACACTGAAAGTACGTTTACGTTTTGACAATCCCGGCGAACGCCTGAAACCAAATATGTACGCCAATGTAAAAATATTTGGCGGCGCCAAAAAAAACACCATCGTCATTCCTCTCGAAGGACTGATCCGCAGCGGACGAGAAGAACGGGTAATACTTGCACTGGGTGATGGCAGATTTGAGGCACGAGAGGTCAGGGCAGGTATAGAAAGTGGTAATTATGTAGAGATTCTCGAGGGTGTTGAACAAGGGGAGGAGATTGTTATATCGGGCCAGTTTCTTATCGATTCGGAAGCGAGTATGCGCGCCAGTCTCAACCGCATGACGGAACCAGAGATGAGTATGGTCCCAGACGAGGAAAGTAATGAGACATCAGGCGGGGAGATGTAGTCATGATCGCAAAGATAATTGACTGGTCGATCGACAACCGGTTCATGGTGTTGATGCTGACCTTCATCATCATTGGCCTGGGTGTCTATGCGGTAAAGCAGACGCCGCTCGATGCACTGCCTGACCTCTCTGATGTTCAGGTCATCATTAAAACCAGCTATCCCGGACAGGCGCCGCAGGTCGTTGAAGACCAGGTGACCTATCCGTTAACAACAGCAATGCTGTCTGTACCGAAGGCGGTGAACGTTCGTGGTTACTCTTTTTTCGGTGACTCGTATGTCTATGTGATCTTTGAGGATGGCACTGACCTGTACTGGGCGCGTTCTCGCGTGCTGGAGTATCTAAGCCAGGTAACGAGCAAACTGCCAGCAGAGGCCAGACCAGAGTTAGGACCTGATGCCACGGGTGTCGGCTGGGTCTACGAGTATGCACTGGTGGACAGGACCGGAAATAACGACCTGTCCCAGTTGCGAAGTATCCAGGACTGGTTCCTGAAATATGAACTGCAGACCGTGCCGGGTGTTTCTGAAGTGGTCACTGTCGGCGGCATGGTCAAGCAGTACCAGGTCGTGCTCGATCCCGACAGTTTGCGTGCATACGGCTTACCGCTATCGAAGGTGAGGCAGGCAATACAGCGCGGCAATGCGGAAACCGGCGGTTCGGTCATCGAGATGTCTGAAGCTGAGTATATGGTGCGTGCAACCGGTTATATCGATGAGCTCGATGACCTCAGGCATATACCGCTCGGCGTTAATGAACAGGGTACGCCAATATTACTGAAAGATGTCTCACAGGTAAGGCTGGGACCTCAGATGCGTCGTGGTGTGGCTGAGCTCGATGGCGAGGGTGAAGTGGTCGGCGGCATCATCGTCATGCGCTATGGTGAAAATGCGCTATCGACCATCAGGGCTACAAAAAACAAGCTACAGGAACTGTCCCGGAGTCTGCCCGAAGGTGTTGAGATCATAGAAACCTATGACCGTTCGGCATTGATCAAGCGTGCGGTAGATACATTAAACAGGAAATTGATAGAAGAATTTATCGTCGTTGCACTGGTGTGTGCCGTTTTCCTTTTTCATCTGCGTTCTGCGTTGGTCATCATTATTTCTTTACCGGTAGGTATACTGGTGGCCTTTATCATCATGGAAAGAATGGGCATCAATGCCAATATCATGTCACTGGGTGGTATCGCGATCGCCATCGGCGCCATGGTAGATGCCGCCATCGTGATGATCGAGAACGTGCACAAGCATATCGAGCAGCTAAAAGCTGAAGGCAATGGGGAGGTTGACGATGCCACTGTTTTAACTGATGAGAGGCGTTGGCAGGTGATACGTGAAGCATCGAAGGAAGTTGGGCCGCCGCTGTTTTTCTCGCTGTTGATAATCACATTAAGTTTTTTGCCTGTGTTTACACTGGAAGCACAGGAAGGCCGCATGTTTTCACCTTTGGCATACACCAAAACATTTGCCATGGCTGCAGCAGCAGGTCTATCCATCACGCTGGTCCCTGTGTTGATGGGGTATTTTATTCGTGGTCATGTCACCCCTGAACATAAGAACCCGGTGAACCGTGTATTGATCGCGAGTTACCGGCCATTTATAAACATGGTCCTGCACTCACCTAAACTGGTGTTGGCGGTGACACTGCTGATCGTGCTTATTGGGTTGTGGCCGCTTAGCCAGTTGGGTTCCGAATTCATGCCTGACCTGGATGAGGGCGACCTGCTCTACATGCCGAGTACTTTTCCTGCCATCTCGGTAGGTAAGGCGCAGGAATTATTGCAACAAACAGACAAACTGATTAAAACGGTGCCAGAGGTGAAACGGGTCTTTGGTAAAGTCGGTCGTGCTGAGACAGCGACTGATCCCGCACCATTGACCATGATAGAAACGACTATCCTGCTTAAACCAAAGCAGCAGTGGCGTGAGGGGATGACGATCGACAAGCTCAAAAAAGAGCTGAATGAGCTGGTCCAGTTTCCCGGTTTAACCAATGCCTGGGTGATGCCGATCAAGAATCGCATTGATATGCTGGCAACAGGGATAAAGACTCCGGTCGGAATAAAAGTGGCGGGTCCGGATCTGAATAAGATTCAGGAGATCGGTAAACAGATAGAAAAGGTACTCAATGAGGTTCCCGGTACGGTCTCTGTTTATTCAGAGCGGGTTGCCGGTGGCCGATATGTGACTGTGGATATAAAGCGTCGTGAAGCAGCGCGCTTCGCACTAAATATCGCAGATATCCAGGAAGTGGTCCGTACCGCGCTCGGTGGCATGCGAGTGGCGATGACGGTAGAAGGGCTGGAAAGATATCCTGTCAATGTCCGTTACCCGCGTGATGTGCGTGATTCATTGGAAAAATTACGTAACCTGCCGGTTGTGACTCCAGCCGGTGCGCGTATCCCGCTAGCAGAAGTAGCGGATATCCGCATCGAAAACGGTCCTGGACTGATCAAGACGGAAAATGCCCGCCTCAATGGATGGATCTATATCGATATCGAAGGGCGTGATCTTGGTTCCTATGTGCAGTCTGCTCAGCAGGCGGTGGCTGATCAGGTCAAACTGCCACCGGGCTACTCGATCTCATGGTCCGGGCAGTATGAGTTTATGGTCCGTGCGATTAACCGTCTGAGTACCGTAATACCGGTAACCCTGGTCATCATCGTCCTGCTGTTATATCTTAATTTTCGAAATCTCAGTGAAGTGGCTATCATCATGGGAACCTTGCCGCTCGCACTGGTCGGTGGATTCTGGCTGCTGTATTTACTGGACTACAACATGTCGGTTGCGGTCGGTGTCGGTTTTATTGCGTTATCCGGTGTCTCCGTAGAGATAGGTGTCATTATGCTGGTCTATCTTAACCAGGCGCTGGAAAAACATCGTGTGGCAGTCAAAAGTTCAGGTACCGAATTGAGCGTTGAAGAAGTCCGTTCGGCAGTTATCGACGGCGCTCTATTGCGAGTAAGACCGATAATGATGACTGTCTCTGCAATCATTGCTGGTTTGCTGCCGATCATGTTTGGTGGTGGCACCGGCTCTGAAGTAATGCAGCGGATTGCTGCACCGATGGTTGGTGGTATGGTCAGTGCAACGCTGTTAACCCTGGTAGTGATACCGGCAGTATTTTTGTTGTGGAAGAGCCGGGGATTGAAAA
>CBDUKK010000079.1:0-7168 GCA_965367795.1 uncultured Gammaproteobacteria bacterium | reverse complement strand
ACCAACTTCAACCCAATCAACAAGGTAACCACCTCAAAACTCCGCTTGATCACCTTATTACCCTTAACGATCGACAGATGCGCCCCGATATAACCACCAATAAGCGAACCGAGTAATAAAGCCGGTATCCATAACCAGTGTATATCGCCGAGCAGTCCAAGGGTGATCGCGCCCGAGGCGTTCCAGAATAATCCGACAAAAACCAGTGTGTAGGCGACAGCCAGCTTATAGTCGAATCCATACCAGCGGATCAACCAGATAGTGACGAACAGGCCGGTTCCCGAGGTCAGTGAACCATTGAGGATGCCGATCAGGAATAAGACCAGGCCGCCGATCAGGTAGCCACGGGTGTTACGGTTCTTTACCTGGTATTGCTGCCCCAGTTCAGGAGAAAAAAAAGAATAGATTCCCAGCCCCATGGTCAGTACTCCAAGGGCAGTTTTGGCCAGCTGGTCTGGCACCTGCAGGATGAAGCTGGCACCGAGGACGACTCCGGGCAGGCCGGCGATCACCATCACCAGGGCAAAATCTCGCTCGATTTTATTGTCTTTCAGGTGGCGGGCCGTGGCGCCGATTCCCAGTGCGATGGTTGCTACTTTGTGAGTCGCAAGGGCAATGCCAAATGGCAGGCCGAGAAATATAAGGGCTGGCAGCTGTATCAGCCCCGCGCCACCACCGGATAGTGCGGAGAACAGGTTAGCAACCAGCGAAATAATGAAAATAAGGAGTTGTTCAGTCACGTGAAAACGCTCGAATCCTATCAATTTATGCCTATACTCCTAGCTTATCAGTTATATTTTTGAGGTTGTACATCATGCGTTTTACTATATTTCCCATTTTTGTTGTCCTGTTAAGCTGTGCTTTCTCTGCCCAGGCCAAGATGTACAAGTGGGTTGATGAGAATGGCCAGATGCATTTTGGCGATAAGATTCCGCAGAAATACCTGGTAAAAGAACATGATGAATTAAATGAACGCGGTATGAAGGTGAAACATAAAGCGGCTGAAAAAAACGCGAAAGAGAAAGCCCAGGAACAACGCCTTGAACAGGAGCGTAAGAAGGCTGAAATTGAGGAGCAAAAAAAGAAGAAACTGGACCGTGTACTGCTCGATGCCTACGACACCGAGGATGACCTGGTAGCTGCGCGTGATTCACGACTGGAGGCGGTTGCTAGCCAGATTCAACTATCGGAGGCGTTCATCAGTGAGTCAAATAAGAAAATAAAATCGATGCAAGATCAAGTGGCAGAGATAAAAATATCTGGTCGTAAGGTGCCGGATAACCTGTATGCCAGTCTGGAAAATGAAAAGCAGCAGGTGGCAACGCAGACCAGGGTCATGCAGGGCCATAAAAAACGCAGTAACGAGATCTCAGAAAAATATAATGACTATATTAAACGCTTCAGAGAAGCGCAGGCACGCTAAAATGCTCGATTCCTGTCAATTTATGCCTATACTCGTACCATATCAGTCATAACTATCGAGATTATCCTCTATGCGTTTTATTTTGCTCACTGTTTCAGCCGTTATATTGACCTGTGCATTTTCAGTGCAGGCCAAGATGTATAAATGGGTGGATGAAGATGGCCAGGTACATTTTGGCGACAGGATCCCTCCAGAATACCTGGTGAAAGAGCATGATGAATTAAATGAGCTAGGTGTAAAAACCAGGCATCGAGAAGCGGCTAAAACATCTGAGCAGAAAGCCGAAGAGCGCCGACTGGAGAGAGAACAGAAAAAGATTGAGCTCGCAGAAAAGAAGAAAAAGCAACGTGACCGTGTATTGCTGGATACTTACACGACCGAGCGTGACCTGGTCGTGGCACGAGACTCACGACTGGATGCGGTTAACTCTCAGATTAATCTGGCCGAATCTATCATCAGTGATTCAAACAATAAGATCGAGTCGATGGAGCAACAGGTGGCAGAGATCAAAGCGTCAAATCGTGAGGTGCCGATCGACCTGTATAAACGTATAGACAACGAGAAACAGCAGGTAGCCGTTCAGACCAAGGTGATGGAGAATCACAAGAAACGCAGCATTGAAATCTCTGAGCAATTTAATGGCTATATCGATCGTTTCAAGGTGCTGAAAGCTGAGCAGAAAGCAAAGCGTGAACGCCTGGCTAAAGAACGCGGATACTGATTAATTTATAGTAGCTTGAACATTATCTGACGGTTTATAAAACAGCCCGGCACTGCATCTTACAAATCAGCATGAAGATGAAGGTGTAAAAACCATCATTTAGCTACCCCTCAGAGCTAAACTTGATATAGCAAAATCGGCCATCAGCGCGCGAACAGAAAAAAATATAACCTCTCGCGAAGACGCAAACAAAAACACTGATATGTTCATATTTTCACTGCGTCTCTGCGAGAAGTATTTTTATCATTACTGATCGAGGGTCGGATTACAGGTACATTTGGGTCAATGGAAACTGCAAGGATATATCGAAGTCAGTGTATCAAGCTGTCAGATCAAGCCTGATCTACTACAGATCAATCCCTGCAATCTACCGGCAAAGGATGCCAGCGGAAAACCAGGCTGGCTCAGGATTTGATCAGCGTTCCCACACCTTCATCCGTCAATAATTCAAGCAGGACGGCATGTGCCACCCGACCATCGATGATGTGTGATGTCTTTACTCCGGAGTTAACAGCGTCCAGAGCACAGGCTACTTTTGGCAGCATGCCGCCAGCGATGGTACCGTCCGCTATCAACTCCTGTACTTTTTTACCGTCCAGTCCTGTGAGGATGTTGCCTGCTTTATCGAGTATGCCGGGTGTGTTGGTCAGTAATAACAGTTTTTCTGCCCCTAGTACGCTGGCCATCTTGCCGGCAACCAGGTCAGCATTGATGTTATAGGATGCCGAATCCTCACCGACACCGATAGGCGCGATCACTGGAATGAAGTTGCCCTCATCCAGCGTGTTCACGATCGATGGGTCAATAGTCGTGACCTCACCAACATGACCCAGGTCGATGATCTCCGGGGCTTTCAGTTCGGCTGCATCGCGAGTGATTTCCATTTTTCGGGCACGGATCATGGCGCCATCTTTACCGGTCAGGCCAACGGCCTGGCCGCCATTGTGGTTGATCAGGTTGACGATACTCTTGTTGACCAGTCCGCCGAGGACCATCTCGACGACATCCATGGTCTCACTGTCTGTGACACGCATGCCATCGATGAACGTTGATTCTTTACCTATCTTCTCGAGCAGTTTGCCGATCTGCGGACCGCCGCCATGGACCACGACTGGATTGACGCCGACCTGCTTCAATAAAACGATGTCGCGGGCGAAGCTGTTTTTCAAGGCATCGTCGATCATCGCGTTGCCGCCGAATTTGATGACGATCGTCTTATTGTTCAGGCGCTGCAGATAAGGCAGGGCTTCTGATAAAACATCAGCAATATGAGTGGCGGATTTTTTGTCCACGGCTGGTCCTCGGTAATGTACGGATTGACTGGTTGATATTGTGCCTGTTGTTACAGCCTGATGGAAGAGTGATTTCTATCATTATGTTGTGTCATCTCACCAGTGTGAAGATATCTTAAAGGCCAGAGTAAAAAGATCACTCCCCCTGGTGAGATGACAGGGTAGTCTTTTAAAACGGCAGTTGCAGACTACTGTCTACAGCCAGCATCTTTTCACGGAATGTATTCTGTATCTCATTCAGGGTGTCTTCATCACTCGCTTCGAAGCGCAATACCAGGCAAGGTGTCGTGTTTGATGGTCGGACTAAACCCCAGCCATTCGCATAGTTAACGCGAATGCCATCGATGGTTATCATCTCGGCATCCTCGAAACTGGATTGTGCGATAAATTTTTCCATAAACTTATAGTGTTCACCCTCTTCGAAATTGACCTGTAATTCCGGTGTATTAATGCTGTCCGGCAGTTTTTCAAAAATTGCTGAACTTGCTTCATCGTGCTGGCTGACGATCTCCAGCATGCGTGCAGCACTGTATAAGCCATCATCGAAACCGAACCATCTCTCTTTGAAGAATATATGGCCGCTCATCTCACCGGCGAGTTCTGCGCCGGTCTCTTTCATCTTGGCTTTTATAAAAGAGTGGCCGGTCTTCCACATCAAAGGTTCGCCGCCAAGCTGCTTGATAACGATCGCCAGGTTGGTGGTCGATTTGATATCAAATATTATCTGTGCGCCGGGTTTGCGTTTTAATACATCAGCGGCATATAACATCATCTGGCGGTCCGCCCACAAAATGTTCTGTTTGTCGTCCAGGATACCGACACGGTCACCATCACCATCAAATGCCAGGCCCAGATCGAGGGCATTCGCTTTCATGGCGTTCTGTAGATCAGCGAGGTTCTCGGGTTTCGAGGGATCAGGATGGTGGTTCGGGAAATTGCCGTCGACATCACAGAACAGCTCGGTAACATTGCAGCCGAGACGGGTAAATAATTCAGTGGCACATACGCCGGCGACACCATTACCGCAATCGATAGCGATATTGAGCGGTTTATCAAGTTTTATATCATTGACGATGGTATCCAGGTACTCGGGGAGCACATCCTTCTCAATGTGCGTGCCTGCGCCCTGGTTTAAACGATCTTCGACGATCATTCGGTAGAGTGCTTTGATACCGTCACCATAAAGTGTATCGCCAGCGATAAGCATCTTTAAACCATTATACTGCGGCGGGTTGTGGCTGCCAGTGACCATGATGCCGGTACCGGTTTTCAGTTTGTGCGTCGCATAATAAAGTACGGGCGTCGGCACCATGCCGATGTCGACGACATCGCAACCGCCGGCACGTAAGCCTGCACTCAGACGTTTGGCCAGTTCCGGGCTCGAAAGGCGGCCATCGCGGCCGATGACCACTGTTTTCTGGCCCTGGGAGAGCGCCTGTGTCGCAAATGCCTGGCCGATCATCTGAACGGCGTCAGGCGTTAGTGCGTTTTCAACGATGCCACGTATATCGTAGGCGCGAAATATATCTTCAGTAATTGTCATTATGCTTTCTGTTATCTGCTTATTAGGATCTGTTAAGTGTAGTCGGTTTTGCTTCTAGTTTTTTCCGGAGTGGCCAAATCCGCCGGCACCACGGTGGGTCTTGACGAAATCATCGACGACTTCGAAATCGGCCTGGATCACCGGCACGATGACGAGCTGTGCGATACGGTCTCCGACATCGATAGTGAAACTGTCTGTGCCGCGGTTCCAGCAGGAGACGAACAGCTGGCCCTGGTAATCAGAGTCGATCAGCCCGACCAGGTTGCCAAGCACGATACCATGCTTATGGCCCAGGCCGGAACGGGGAAGGACGACAGCGGCCATATTCGGGTCTTCCACGTAGATCGAGAGACCTGTCGGTATCAACAATGTTTCACCCGGATTTATCTCGGTGCTGTGTTCCAGCGCGGCACGTAGATCCATGCCGGCTGATCCATCTGTGGCGTACTGTGGTAATGCGATCTCCTTACCGATGCGAGGATCGAGGACCTTAAGCTGTATTTTTTGCATGTTGAGATTTATTGTCTTTATATTTTCTTGCGATGAATGTGATCAGCTGCCTGGCCAGCTGAGTTTTTCGTGCCAGCTCAAACTGCTGTTCACCTTCTACCTGGCCGTTGCTCGAGCAGAATACATGCAGCGCATTATAGTCACTATTAAAGCCGATATCGGGTTTGTCGCCAGCGGATTCGCTGACATCATTCGCGACGATCATGTCCAGGTTCTTGCGTAACAGTTTCTGCCGTGCGTTCTCTGCTACGTTCTCTGTCTCTGCCGCAAAGCCGACGATGTAGGGCCGGGCCTGATGATTGGCAACAGCAGAGATGATGTCGTCATTTTTGGTGAGTTTCAAACTCAGGCTGTCTTCGGTCTTCTTGATCTTCTGTTTGGCAACCGCTGCAACACGATAGTCTGATACGGCGGCAGTAGAGATATAGATATCACAGTTTTTGATGTTGTTCATCACAGCCAGTCGCATCTCAGCGGCTGATTCTACAGCAACGAAACTCTTTACTTCTGGAGGTGACAGGTGGCTGGGTCCGCTGATCAGGGTGACATTGGCACCCGCTTCACGGGCTGCATCGGCAATGGCATAACCCATGCGCCCTGAACTGCGGTTGCCGATGAAGCGTACCGGGTCGATAGCTTCATAGGTCGGACCGGCGGTGATCACCAGGTTTAAAGCCTGCATCTCGCCTGATCTGAAACAGTCTTCGAGCGAGGACAGCAGATCACTGACCTCCATCATACGGCCTTCGCCGATCTCACCGCATGCCTGCGAACCGCTGGCAGGGCCGAACTGAAACCAGTTCTTTTCGATGAGTTTTTTGCAATTACTCTGAGTACTTAGATCATCCCACATCACCCTGTTCATCGCCGGTGCAAAGCACTTGATGGCCTCGCTGGCGAGGCACAGGGTGGTGAGCAGGTTGTCGGCGCGGCCATGTGCGAACTTGGCGATGGTATTGGCGCTGGCGGGGGCGACGATAATGGCATCCGCCCAGCGGGCCAGTTCGATGTGTTTCATGCCCGAGGCATCAGAGTCGTCGTTATTGTCAAAAAATACCGGGTGGCCTGATAATGCCTGGAAGGTCATCGCTGTGACAAATTCAGTAGCAGCAGTCGTCATCACCACGCGAACATCGGCACCGGCCTCGATCAGTCGTCGGGTCAGGTCTGCGCTCTTGTATGCCGCGATGCCGCCAGTGATACCGAGAACGATATTTTTGCCATTGAGTGTACTCATGGGCGTTATTCTAGCAGAATCAGCTGTATGGCTAACCGTATTTGCACACTATCAGGCTTGTGGTTAATATCATGGCTCTAATGGATTATTGATACAGGGAAAGATCATGGCAATATCTCAATGGCCGGTGGATGAGCGGCCTCGCGAAAAACTACTCCAAAAAGGTGCTGAAGCATTATCGGATGCCGAATTGCTGGCCATTTTTCTGAGGACTGGTTGCCAGGGGCAAACGGCGGTTGACCTGGCCAGGCAGTTGCTCAATGATTTTGGGGGATTAAAACCCATGCTGCAGGCCGCTCAGCCGGAATTCTGTCAGCAGAAGGGGTTAGGGCCGGCAAAATATTCGCAGCTGCAGGCCGTGCTCGAAATGGCCAAACGCCATCTGTTTGAACAGCTGACCAGGGGCGATGCACTCTGTAGCCCGCAGCAGACGAGACAGTTT
>CBDUKK010000078.1:0-7179 GCA_965367795.1 uncultured Gammaproteobacteria bacterium | reverse complement strand
GAGACCGGCATCAAGACACTCAAGGTTAATTACAACCGGGTGCACGGTTTCTATATCGAGATCAGCCGTCTACACTCCGATAATGTACCCGTACACTACACCAGAAAACAGACCTTAAAAACCACCGAACGCTTCATCACCGAAGAGTTAAAACAGTACGAAGACAAGGTACTGAGTGCAAAAGAACGCGCACTGGCATTGGAGAAGTCCATCTACGATGACCTGCTGCAACAGCTGCAGTCATTTTTACAGCCGTTAAAATCCTGCGCTTCCGGTATCGCCGAACTCGACACTATCTGCTGCCTGGCGGAACGTGCGCAATCACTGGACTACCGCTGCCCGGAGCTGACCGAAAAATCAGGGATAAAGATCAAGCAGGGTCGCCACGCCGTCGTCGAACGTGTCTGTGACGAGCATTTCGTACCAAACGATACATTACTGAGTGATACCAAGAGGATGAGTATCATCACCGGTCCAAACATGGGCGGTAAGTCGACCTACATGCGACAGACAGCGTTGATCGTCCTGCTCGCTTACATCGGCAGTTATGTGCCGGCAGAAAGTGCCGTGATCGGTCCGATAGATCGCATCTACACACGTATAGGTGCATCCGATGATCTGGCCAGTGGCCGTTCGACCTTTATGGTCGAGATGACCGAAGCCGCAAATATCCTCAACAATGCTACCGAGAACTCGCTGGTGCTGATGGATGAGATCGGTCGCGGCACCAGCACGTTTGATGGACTGTCGCTGGCATGGGCCTGCGCACATCATCTAAGCTCAGTGAACAGATCCTACACCCTGTTCGCAACACATTACTTTGAGATAACCGCACTGCCGGATGAGATACGCGGCATCAACAACATCCATATCGATGCTATCGAACATGGTGAAAAGATTGTTTTTCTGCACAGCGTAAAACCCGGGCCAGCCAACCAGAGCTATGGACTGCAGGTCGCACAGCTGGCAGGCGTGCCGGCAGATGTCATAAAGCTCGCGAAGAACAAACTTGTGGAACTGGAAAACCAGGCGATCAGCAACCATCATGAATCCGGTCAGTTCGAAATGTTCAGCGACAGGCCGCACCCGGTTATAGAAAAGCTGCAGGATCTGAATATTGATGACCTCAGCCCGAGAGAGGCTCTCGACCTGCTGTACTCGTTAAAAAGCGATGCAAAGAACTAGCAAGCTATCCCTGTATTCAGGAGCAGTTTGTAATCCCTGCTACAGGTTAACTATCTTTCCAACGATGAATTTCAATGTTAGTGTTAGCCTATGAAATTTAACACCATCGGCGTCATCGCTAAACCTCAGGCGGAGTCTGCAAGACAGACACTACAGGCCCTTTTTGAATTCTTAAAAGACAAGAAGTGCAAGGTTATCGTCGATGACCACCTGCCTGACACAATCAATACCGGTAAGCTGGAAAAAGCCAGTCGTGAAGAGATCGGAAAAAGATGTGACCTCGCCATCGTCGTCGGTGGTGACGGTACCATGTTAAACGCAGTGCGCTCACTGTCTCATGCGCAGGTTCCTATAGTCGGTATCAATGTTGGACGCCTCGGTTTCCTTGCTGACATCTCGCCAGAGAACCTCGAACACTCACTCGATGAAATCCTTGACGGGTCTTACCGCGAAGAACAGCGTTTCCTGCTGGAGATGCAGGTGGTAAGAGACAACAAGGTTATTTTCGAGAGCGATGCTTTCAATGATGTGGTCATCCACATACGCGATGTCGCACGCATGATCGAATTTGAAACACGCATCAATGATGAGTTTGTTAACCATCAGCGTGCCGATGGCATCGTCATATCGACACCTACCGGTTCGACCGCCTATGCACTCTCAGCTGGCGGGCCAATACTGCATGCCACGCTCGATGCGATCACGCTGGTACCGATCTCTCCACATACCCTGAGCAGCAGGCCACTGGTGATTCATGCCGATTCACTGATTGACGTTTTGATCTGCAATACAAAAGAAGGTATCGCACAGGCGACCTGCGATGGCCATCTTTCCATGGACGTCCATGTCGGTGACCATATAAAAGTTAAACGCAAGGCAGGCAAAATAACTTTATTGCACCCCAGGAAACATAACTATTTTGAGATCCTGCGCGCCAAGCTGCACTGGAGCGAACATAGCTAGCCATGCTTAAACATCTATATATCAGAAACTTCGCTATCATCGATGAGCTGGAGCTGGATTTCAATAACGGCATGACGGCACTTACCGGTGAGACCGGCGCGGGTAAATCTATCCTGCTCGGTGCACTGAACCTGGTTCTCGGCGACCGTGCCGATAACGACAGCATCAAACAGGGTGCCGAGTTTGCAGAGATAGTCGCAGAGTTCGATATCAACCAGCTCGAAGACGTGTCCACATGGCTGGTATCACAGGAATTAAATGCAGACGAAGAATGCATCTTGCGTCGCCGCATTTCAAAAGATGGCCGCTCACGTGCATACGTTAACAGTACTCCTGTTAACCTGCAGGTCATCCGTGAACTGGCGGAGATGCTCATCGATATCCACGGTCAGCACGAACACCAGTCGATCATGAAGAGCACCGTACAGAGACAGCTACTGGATGATTTCGCCAGTCATTCCCCGCTGCTGGAATCAGTCAGTAACCTGTTCGTTGAATTAAAGCTGGTGGAAGACCAGCTAAAACACCTGCAACAGACCAGTGATGAACAGAATGACCGACTGGACCTGTTACGCTTCCAGACCGAAGAACTCGACACCCTGGCGCTGGAAGACAATGAATACCAGAGATTGAATGTCCGGCACAAACGCATGGCGAATGCCGACAAACTGCGCAGCACAGTAGAACAGGCGATCTTCCTGCTGAGCGAGAATGAAAACTCGAACATCCAGTCTTCTGTCTCCAGGATCATTAACTCGCTGTCAGAAGTCGGTGATATCGACGAGAAGTTGTCCACGGTTTCCGAAATGCTGAGCGAAGCACTGCTGCATATCGATGAGAGTGTTTCCCTGCTGCAGAGCTACGGTGACAATATAGAACTCGATCCTGCCCAACTGGAAAGTGTTGAACAACGCATCCAGAACATCCTGGATCTTGCTAGAAAACATCGGGTCGAACCAGGTGAATTACAGCTTCTACACGAGAACCTGCAAAAAGAACTGAATGATATCGACCACCTCGATGAGCGGCTCGAGGAACTGAGCTCGCAACAGAAAGAGCTGGAAGAGAAATATATAAGCGCCTGCCAAAGGCTTACCCGTAGTCGCACTAAAGCCGCAGCAAAATTAAACAAGAGCATCACCCAGTCTATGCAGACTCTCGGCATGAACGGCGGAAGATTTGAGATCACGGTCGAGCAGACACCATCAAGACGTTCAGCATTTGGACACGACAGTATCGACTTCACCGTTACCGCAAATGCAGGCCAGTCATGTAAGCCTATCGCTCGTGTTGCATCTGGCGGTGAACTCGCCCGTATCAGCCTGGCGATCCAGATGATCATCGCTAATAACAGTAAGATAGCAACGCTTATCTTCGATGAAGTGGATAGCGGCGTTGGCGGCGGCATCGCAGAAATCGTCGGTCAGCAGCTACGTATACTAGGGCAGCCCGAAACGGACAGGAGCAGCCAGGTGATATGCATCACGCATCTGCCACAGGTCGCTTCACAGGCACACCACCACATGCGCGTCGAAAAACAGACGCAGAAGAAACAGACGACCAGCCAGGTTGTAACATTAGATGATGAGCAGCGCAGACATGAGATCGCGCGCATGTTAAGCGGTGTCGATATCACCGAGCAGTCGCTGGCACATGCGGATGAAATGCTCGAACGAGCACAGGAAATTTAATATCATCAATGAAGCAATTCTTTGATGCGCTGTAGATACACAAAAGAAATACTTAAGTGATACGAATGTAAACTTAACTGATTTACTAGGTCAGTTAAGTTTTATATACAGGTACTTTGTAAGCTGGAGATTATAACCTGGCTATCAAACAAGACAGGTTATAAAAATATTAGCAAGGTGAGACGTCTTCCGCCTGAAAGCCTTTGTCACTCTTTACAACAGTAAACTCTACAGTTTGACCATCAGCTAAAGATTTGTAACCGTCTCCACGTATTTGATTGAAATGCACAAATACATCTTCGCCATCTTTTCTTTCAATAAATCCAAATCCTTTAGAATTATTAAACCATTTAACAGTACCAGTTTCGCGATCAGCCATTACAGCTCCATTTATTCATTAATACAGAAATTCAATTGTATATCAGCATGATTAAAGAAAACAATAAAAAACTTACATATTTTTTTAATTAGAATATTACTGTAAGTTAATGTTGTTTAAAGAAATAAAGTTAGATTTGAAATAAAAAAAGCACAAAAAGAAGGTACATCATACACCGTACTTATATGATTAAACATGCTGTTTTATAACTGCTTATTACGACATTCATTACCTTGAAAAGTAACGATACCCGCCCTGTATTAGAATAGCGTTGAGCATGATTATAAGAATCGCGTCGCGAACTGGTTTCGGCAAGTGAGATTAAAGTGATACCCGGTTTTATATCCGTACCCGGTAACCGCCGGTGGTCGCGGTAACATCAAGCATTGCATGACTTTCCATGTTCCACCTTGAAACAAAAGTTACTGAGTGAGCTTTTGTAGATATGATTTCATTAAATATACCACCCTGCCAGCAGTAGCATTCTACTGGTCGTAGGCAGAAAATTCGAGACCTGGCCAGCTATCCGCGAGACACCTGATCAGGTGTCATGATTTTTGACCCATAGTAACCGTGTTGCCTTCGGGATCAGTCATACTGAATTCCTGCATATGATAATCGGTATTTTTAAGCTCGGACACAAAGTTATATTTTGCTTTAATATAATGATGCATCTCATTGATATTATTGACAAAAAAATATATACTTATAGACGACTTTTGATCAGGGCAGGTTTCTGATGTTTTGCCATCGATACGTTGCAGCATCATCGTGATATCGCCATGCATGATATGCACCCATTGCAGTTCGTTGTTATTTTCTCGTTTATTGACGATAACGAACTGTAATATCTGCTGATAAAAAGCCAGTGTTTCATCTATTGAATGACAGTTAAGCACCGGGATACTGCTCAGGATTGCCATAGGGAAACAGCTGCTCTAGTACTTGATCAGTGCTGAGCCCCAGGTAAAACCGCCACCAAAAGCTTCGAGTAGTAAGGTATCACCACGCTGGATCCTGCCATCACGTACTGCCGTATCCAGCGCAAGCGGCACCGATGCAGCGGATGTGTTTCCGTGTTTATTGACTGTCACAACCACATGGTCAGTCGACATCTTCAACTTCTTCGCAGTTGCATTGATGATACGGATATTTGCCTGGTGAGGGACCAGCCAGTCAACATCAGACTTTTTCATATTGTTAAAAGCCAGGGTCTCATCGACGATGCGCCCCAGGGTATTCACTGCCATCTTGAATACTTCGTTGCCTTTCATCTGAATACCACCAGCACCTTCAAGGATCTTATCCGCACCTGTAGAGACACCATAATTCACCGTAAGCAGGCTCTCATACTCACCATCAGCGTGCAGGTGTGTCGACAGGATACCAGGCTCATCACTCTGTTCGAGGACCACCGCACCTGCCCCATCACCGAACAGGACACAGGTATTTCGGTCATTCCAGTCGACGATGCGAGATAAAGTCTCAGCACCGATAACCAGTGCACACTTTGCAGAACCGGCCTTGAAAAACTTGTCAGCGATGCCAAGCGCATAGACGAAGCCAGTACACACCGCCTGCACGTCAAAGGCCGCACAACCATGGATATCCAGGCGTTGCTGTAACAGGCATGCGGTGCTCGGGAAAATACGGTCGGCGGAGGTTGTACCGACTATGATTAGATCGATATCGTCTTTGCTCTTGCCGGCAGCTTGCATCGCTCTGATTGCGGCTTTCTCAGCAAGATCGACGGTATATTCTCCATCTGCTGCGATGTGGCGCTCTTCGATACCGGTACGTGAACGGATCCACTCATCGCTGGTATCGACCATTTTTTCGAGGTCAGCATTGGTCAATGTTTTTTCAGGCAGGTAACTACCCGTGCCGGCTATTCTTGCGTAACTCACGCTTGTGACTCCAGTTGTGACTTCACTTGGCTGCTCACCTGGCTGCTCGTATCCATAGTAGTTTCTTCCGAATTGATCTGATTAGCACCTGCTTGCTCTCCTTCAACATGCCCCAGCAAAGGCTCCATGCATTCACGGATGTGATCAGGTACATGCTTCTCCACTTCCAGCAATGCGATCTCGATCGCATTGGCATAACTTAACACATCAGCACTACCATGGCTCTTAATGACGATACCGGTCAGGCCTAACATCGAAGCACCGTTATACATCCTCGGGTCTACGCGTTTTTTGAAACGACTCAATACTGGCCAGGCGACCAGTCCTGCCAGTTTGGAAAGTATCGAACGGTTGAACTCGTCACGCATCATCGCTGCTATCATCTTGGCGACACCTTCCATGGTCTTGAGTGAGACATTTCCGACAAAACCATCACACACGACGACATCGACCTTATCACTATAGATGTCATCACCCTCGACATAACCGATATAGTTAAAAGGTCCTTGCTGTAGAAACCTGTTCGCTTCTTTTACCTGTGCATTGCCTTTGCCATCTTCTGAACCGATGTTCAACAAGCCGATTTTGGGCTCATGCGTATTATCGATGGCTTCAGCGAGAACCGAACCCATTACTGCAAATTGAAACAGGTTTTCCCCGCTGCTATCAACATTCGCACCCAGATCAAGCATGTGCGTATGACCACCGTAGGATGGGATGGTGGTGCAGATTGCCGGTCGGTCGATACCGGGAACGGTTTTCAGGACAAACTTTGCGGTAGCCATGAGAGCACCGGTATTGCCCGCACTGACCGCAGCCTGCGCCCGACCCTCTTTGACCATATTGATAGCGACACGCATCGACGAATCTTTCTTCTTGCGTACCGCATGGCGCGGATCATCATGCATCTCAACTACCTGAGAAGCATGCTGTATTTCAAAATGCTTATCGAGATCGACCTTGTGCTGTCTCGCGCAGTCGTGCAGGCGCGCTTCATCACCGACAAGTATGATATGGATATCGCTGAATTTTTTTACTACATGAATTGCAGCAG
>CBDUKK010000077.1:0-7210 GCA_965367795.1 uncultured Gammaproteobacteria bacterium | reverse complement strand
TGACTTGGCTTCAAACATAAGCGCTAAATATATGCTCTAATTAACAAAAGGTATACAGAAAAAAGGATGGCCTAAGCCATCCTTCCTGAATCAACCTTTAGGAAATCCCTCTGGATCACCCTTTATCGGTAAATAATAGATTATTTAAGGCTGGCGATGTAGTTTGATACTGCTGCCATCTCATCATCAGACAGTTTCTCAGCGATCGAACGCATCAACATCTTGTCATCATTCTTACGCGTACCTTCTTTGAATGCTTTCAACTGTGCCAGCGTGTAGTCGACATATTGGCCACCTAACTGCGGGTAACCGATACCTGCTGTGCCGGCACCTGAAGGGCCATGGCATGCCTGACAGGCAGGGATTCCTTTCTGCAGATCACCGCCTTTGTATAACTCACGTCCTGCAGCCGCCTTGTCTGCATCGAAAGGAGCCGCTTCTTTTACACTCTGCGCCTGAAAGTAAGCACCGATATCTGCTGCATCTTCATCTGACAGGCCAGCCGCCATACCCAGCATGATAGCGTTCTGACGATCGGTATTGGCTTTAAAGGCTTTTATCTGGCTAACCATATAAGCTTCATTCTGACCGGCAAGCTTTGGGTAAGCCGGAATCGAGCTATTACCATCAAAACCGTGACAACCACCACAGGCAGCAGATTTAGCTTTACCAGCGGCAGCGTCTCCAGCTATTGCAGCACCTGACAGAAAAAAGAACATCGTGATGCTGGCTAAAATCAGTTTTTTCATTGTTTGAACTCCAAACATATAAGCCCGGATAGGGCAAAAAAAGTGGCGAGATTCTACACTACCGACGCCTTTGCTTCAATATCAATATATTGCCATACGCTATTCTAAATACCGGCTCCAGACCTTATATCTGCCATATGATCAGGCTTTTGTTCACTATTTAAATCTGATAGCGCATAATGCCCGCCTATGAGCAATTCAATAGAAAACAAGGCCGCCAGGGCGGTCGATAACCGCTTTTATCGCCAGGCACAATTTCTGATCAGTGCCGGAAAAGCAAAACAGTTCCCGCAAGGAGGCAGTGAAGTCGCCTTTTCAGGACGGTCTAACGCCGGCAAATCTAGCGCGATCAATACCTTATGTGACAACAAAGGCCTCGCACGCACCAGCAAGACTCCAGGCAGGACAAGGCTGGTCAACTTTTTTGAACTCGACGAGCAACGGCGACTGGTCGACCTTCCCGGATACGGTTTTGCGAAAGTACCCGTCGCTATGAAAAACGAATGGGAAAAGCTGATGACGCAATATCTCAGCGATCAACAGGCATTAAAAGGCCTGGTCGTGATCATGGATATCCGCCACCCGCTTAATGATTATGACTGGCAGATGCTGGAATGGTGTGACCACTACCAGTTGCCTGCACATATATTGCTCACCAAGGCAGACAAGATCAAGCGCGGCGCCCAGCAGAACAGCAAACTAAAAACCCAGAAGCAACTAAACGATGCCGGCATCGATGCCAGCGTACAGATATTTTCTGCACTGAAAAAAACCGGGCTGGATGAATTGGTGTTCAAACTGAATGACTGGCTGGAGCTTGGCTAATGGACAGGAGCGGATATCAAGAAGTATCTCTCGCAGAGCCGCAGAGAAAAGCTTTATGTTTTATAGGGTGGGCATCGACCACAGCTACAGAACCCCAATTGACTGCGGTTTGTCGGGCAATGCCCGACCTAAGGCGTTACAAATTAAATTGTTTTCTTTGCGAGCTCTGCGGCTCTGCGAGAGTTAATTTTTTAACGTCAGCTCAGGCTAACAACAGTCGCCCGGGAAAACCACCAAACAAAAAAATGCCCGACCAGAGGCCGGGCATCAAAGGTGGAACCGGATTGGGGATGCCGATTCCGATGGCCCGCAAAAAGGGAGAGAGCGGGCCTACGCCGGGCTACAGCGTATTCACAAAAAACACTTCAGAGCTATCACATAATAACTTTCGTAAAACAGTTCGTTGCTACTGTAATAATGATTAAAGACTATACAGGGGAGATGTCAAAACTATGTGAACAAAAGACCGTAAAAGTCGGACAGAAACCGACGAACGGTAGCCGCAGATCATAAAAAAAAGATATAAATTACTTAAATAACAATATCTTACTTGCTCCGCTTGATTTAAAAAGTGGCAAGTTGGTGCAACTCCTTAATTGTCAGCACGATAGTAAATTATCCCGACATTTATGCCTAAAAGAAGATCCTATCCAGGATAATATGACTAGTGCGCTTCATCCCAGTTATCGCCGATTCCGATATCAACCACCAAAGGCACTTTCAGCGTTGCCGCCTGCTCCATTTCTAACCTCAACAGGTCAGCAAGCGCCTCGATATCTTTCTCGACGACCTCGACCACCAGTTCATCGTGCACCTGCATCACGACTTTTGCATCCACTCTGCTCGCAGCAAGCACCTGGTCCACGGTTATCATTGCTCGCTTTATGATATCCGCCGCAGTGCCCTGCATCGGTGCGTTGATAGCGGTTCGTTCCGCATACTGCCGGCGCTGGCCATTACGAGAATTGATCTCTGGCAGATATAAACGTCGGCCATAAACAGTTTCGACATAGCCCCTGTCGTGCGCCTTTTCGCGGGTTTTATCCATATAGTCTCTCACGCCGGGATAGCGTGCAAAATATACGTCGATATAATCCTGCGCCTCATAACGACCTATATTCAGCTGTTTTGCCAGGCCAAATGCTGACATGCCATAGATCAGGCCAAAGTTGATGGCTTTAGCCGCCCGCCGCTGTTCCGTTTCGACTTTATCCAGCGCCACGCCAAAAACTTCAGCAGCGGTCGCACGGTGTACGTCAATACCGTCAGAGAAGGCCTTGAGTAAATTTGTATCTTCAGACAGATGTGCCATGATACGCAGCTCGACCTGTGAGTAATCAGCCGCCAGCAATTTATATCCTTTCGGTGCAACAAATGCCTGCCGTATACGCCTTCCCTCTTCACTTCTAATAGGAATATTCTGCAGATTAGGATCAGTCGATGATAGCCTGCCGGTCGCGGCGACGGTCTGGTTATACGAAGTATGAACACGCCCGGTATCTTTATTGACCTGAAGCGGCAGCTTATCGGTATAGGTAGACTTCAGTTTGCTCAGGCTGCGGTGCTCCAGCAACAACTTTGGCAACGCATACTCAGCGGCCAGCTCCTGCAGTACATCCTCGGCTGTCGAATACTGGCCGGTTTTTGTCTTTTTTGATGAAGGTATCTTGAGTTTTTCAAACAGGATGGTGCTCAGCTGCTTTGGTGAGGCAAGATTAAAGGTCTCACCGGCTTCATCGTACGCCAGCTGCTCAACCTCTTTCATCCGCTCGGCCAGCTGCTTGCTCTGCTGTTCCAGCATCGCAACATCGACCTTCACACCGTTACGCTCTATCTTTAACAGCACGTTTAACAGTGGCAGCTCGATCTCTTCATATACTTTTTTTAAGGCAGGCTCTGCCGCCAGCGCCTGGCTTAATTTTTCATGGATCTGCAGCGTGATATCGGCATCTTCCGCGGCATAAGGGCCTGCCAGTGCAAGATCGACCTGGTTAAAGGTGAGCTGTTTGGCGCCTTTACCGGCGATATCCTCAAAGTGGATGGTACTGTGGCCTAACAGGCGTAGTGCCATATCATCCATATTATGCCGCTGGGTGGAATCCAGCACATATGACTCCAGCATGGTGTCCTGTGTGATACCCTGCATGGATATACCGTGATTACTTAACACGTGGGCATCATATTTGAGGTTCTGTCCGATCTTGCCTTTAGATTTGTCTTCCAGCAACGGTTTCAAAGCGCCCAGCACTTCCTGCTCAGATAACTGCTGAGGCGCATCGAGGTAATCATGGGCAAACGGCACATAAGCAGCTTCACCGGTTTTAACAGCAAAGGAAACACCGACGACCCTGGCCTGCATATAGTCCAGGCTGGTGGTTTCAGTATCGAAAGCAAACTGCTGCGCCTTTTTGAGTTTTTTAATCCAGTGATCGAAAGATTTTTTATCCAGGATGGTTTCATAACTGGCTTCGGCCCGGGCTCGAGCCGGGCTATCAGCCACCTCGGCACCTTCTGCCGACAGGTTGGACAACCATGTCTTAAACTCCATCTCGGTATATATCTGTTTTAACTTTTCCAGCTGTGGTGAGCGCATCGCCAACTCAGATATGGCGTGATCGAGCTCAACATCGCATTTGATGGTGGTCAGTTCTCGGGATAAAGGCAGCTGCTGTAAATTTTCTCTCAGGCTCTCGCCGACCTTACCTTTTATCTCATCAGCATGGGCGACCAGGTTATCCAGCGTCTGGTATTGTTTTAACCATTTCGCTGCTGTTTTGGGCCCGACCTTGGGTACTCCTGGAATGTTATCCGAGGTATCACCCATCAGGGCCAGGTAATCGATGATAGCGGCAGGCGGCACCTCAAATTTCTCCATCACACCCGCTTCGTCCAGCACGACATTGTTCATGGTATTGATCAAAGTAACATGTTCATTTACCAGCTGTGCCAGGTCTTTATCACCGGTTGAAATCAATGTATCGATCTTCTGCTCGGTGGCCTGTCGGGCATAAGTGCCGATGACATCATCAGCCTCGACGCCGGGCACGATGATCATGGGGTAACCCAGCGCTTCGACCAGCTCGTACAGCGGCTCGATCTGGCTTCTCAGGTCATCAGGCATCGGCGGCCGATTAGCCTTGTAGTCCTCATACATATCATTTCGAAAGGTCTTTCCCTTCGCATCGAACACCACCGCGATATGCTCCGGCTTATATTCTTCCACCAGTTTGTTAAGCATGTTGATAACACCGTAGACGGCACCGGTCGGCTGGCCCTTGCTATTGGTCAATGGCGGCAACGCATGAAACGCACGGAACAGGTAGGAAGAGCCATCGACCAGTATCAGCGGCGGTTTTTTATCTGTCATCAGCTTTGAAAACTCAATAGGATTAATAATTATGCAGGTCGCTGATTATCGCAAACAGTGGGGCGCTTTAACAGTGAATAAGATGTATTTAGTAAATTACCGATATACGTTAAAATCATGCTATTCAATAATTCAATTATGGTTCTTCAACCTCTGCACCCCTTATGTCTGTTTACACAATCATCGAAGAAAACGAACTTAAAAGTTTTCTCTCAAATTATGACGTGGGCGAGTTAGTAAACTTTCAGGGCATAAGCGACGGCATCGAAAACACTAACTACTTCGTCAACACAGACCACGACCGCTTCGTATTGACTATTTTCGAACAGCATAGCTTTGAGGAGATGCAGTATTACCTCAACCTGATGCACCACCTGGCCGACCATGACGTGCCGAGCGCAAACCCTGTCGCCGATAAACAGGGTTCTTATCTTAGCCACTTCAAAGATAAACCGATCGCCCTGGTGGAACGCCTGAACGGTGGCAGCATCGTAAAAACCACGTTAGATCATTGCCAGCAGCTGGGCACAGCGATGGGAAAGATGCACACTGCCGGCCTGAGCTACGAAGCACACCAGCCGAACCCACGCGGCCCCGCCTGGTGCCAGCATACCGCACAGAAAGTTATCGAGAAGCTCTCTGCCGATGATCAGCGGATGCTGGATGATGAGGTCCATTTTCAAAAAGAAAAACGACATGCCGACCTGCCGCGCGGCGTGATACATGCCGACCTGTTCCGTGACAATGCACTGTGGGACGTTAGTGGCGAAAAAGACACGTTTAGCGGCATCATCGATTTTTATTATTCCTGCGATGACGTCCTGCTATACGACCTCGCGGTCGCTGCCAATGACTGGTGCCTGAATGATGACTTCAGCCTGGACAGGGACAAGGTCGTCACGCTACTTACTCATTATCATGCTTTCAGGCCCTTAACCCGGAACGAGCAGCAATACTGGCCAGCCATGCTGCGTGCCGGCGCCCTTCGCTTCTGGCTGTCTCGCCTATACGATAAGCACTTCCCGCGAGATGGTGAACTGGTACACACCAAGAACCCAGATGAGTTTAAGAGCATCCTGGCAGATCGCATCAGGCACAGTGATCGTTATCTGAATTTCTGGATCTGACCCGGCCATGCTCAGCAAGACACTGGCAGGCATAGAATCATTCATCGACTGGAGCGGGCGCACTGTCTCATGGCTGAGCCTGTTCCTGGTACTGGTCACCTTTATCGTCGTAGTCATGCGATATGTTTTTGACAGCGGTTCCATCGCGCTGCAGGAGACCACCACCTATCTGCATGCCAGCGTCTTTCTCATCGGCATGGCGTACACCATGCAACAGGATGCACATGTACGGGTCGACATCTTCTACAACCGGTTCTCGGCACAGACGAAAGCCTGGATAGACCTGTGCGGCGCACTATTCCTGTTATTGCCGTTCATGTTATTTATCAGCTGGATCAGCTGGGAGTACATCGCAGATAGCTGGTCTGTGCTCGAGGGCTCGCGTGAGGCCGGCGGTCTTCCCGGCGTCTTCCTCCTGAAAAGTTTAATCCTGGTGATGACTTCACTGCTGAGCCTGCAGGCACTGGTTCAGGTCGCTAGAAATATCCAGACACTGCTGAATATACAGACTTCCGACCGGAGTGCGCACTGATGGAATATATGCCACTGTACCTTTTTGCGACCGTATTTGTCTTGTTATTGACCGGTTACCCGGTCGCGTTTACCCTGGCTGGAACGGCGTTGATCTTTACTGTTATCGGCGAGATGACCGGGTCGTTTGATCCTGCATTCCTGGAGGCGCTGCCCAATCGACTCTATGGCATCATCGGCAACCAGATTTTGATGGCGGTACCACTGTTCGTCTTCATGGGCGTGATGCTGGAACGCTCAAGGATCGCGGATGAACTGCTGACCACCATGTCTCGCCTTTTCGGCAAATTACGCGGCGGCCTCGGTATATCGGTGATCCTGGTCGGAATGCTGCTGGCGGCCAGCACCGGCATCGTTGGCGCAACCGTAGTCACCATGGGACTGCTCTCGCTGCCGACGATGTTAAAACAGGGCTATGATCCAAAGATATCTACCGGCCTGATCTGTGCCTCGGGCACATTAGGCCAGATCATACCGCCATCCATCGTACTGGTGCTACTCGGCGATGTCTTATCGAATGCCTACCAGCAGGCGCAACTCGACATGGGTATATTTTCTCCTGAAACAATCTCCGTCGGAGACCTGTTTATCGGTGCTTTGATACCCGGCAT
>CBDUKK010000076.1:0-7267 GCA_965367795.1 uncultured Gammaproteobacteria bacterium | reverse complement strand
AATAACTGCAACTGGGTTAATACATGCGTCGTGTCATAGGGCCAGAATTCGACTTCCCAGGGCAATATCGCATACAGATAAGATGGCAGTGTACCGATAAGGATGCATAGAGTTGCTGCGATGCCCATGGCAATGAGCATGTTAAGGGGAGCTTCTTCAGTACGAATCCCGGCATCCTTGGCAAAGAATGCGTGATATGGAATTTTAATGCCGGCATGATGAAGTACACCGGCAGAAGCGAACAACAACACCAGCCAGATATAGTCATAGCCTTCCTCAATCATTGCGGCCAGCACCATTGACTTACTGACGAAACCACTGAATAGCGGGAAGGCAGAAATAGACATGGCCCCGATAATACAGAACACGGCCGTCTTCGGCATCGACTTGTACATACCACCGATATCTGAGGCGTTTATGTTGCCAACGCGATAGAGTACTGCTCCCATGCTCATGAATAACAGGGCCTTATATATCACATGGCTGAAAGCGTGAGCCACTGTGCCATTGAGTGCCAGTGCTGTTCCGATGCCAATGCCGCAGACCATAAAACCTAGCTGGTTGATCAAGCTGTAAGCGAGTACCCTGCGCAGGTCGTTTTCGATGACTGCATAGAAGATCGGAAAGATGGTCATCACGGCGCCGATATAAACCAGAAGCTCGGTTCCCGGGAAACCGCGTGCCAGAGCATAGATGGCAACCTTGGTGGTGAATGCCGAGAGGAAAACTGTTCCGGTTGGTGTTGCTTCCGGGTACGCATCAGTGAGCCAGTTATGCAGCAGAGGGAAAGCGCACTTGATGCCGAATGCAAGAAATATCAGCCAGCCACTGATACCTTCCAGCCCGATATAGTTAAACTCAAGCGAACCGGATTGATAATATTGTACCATTGCGCCGGCAAGCAGCAGCATACCGGAAGATACCTGGATGATCAGGTAACGCATACCGGAACGAATTGCTCGTTCGGTCTTACGGGCCCAGATCAGAAATACGGATGATACTGCTAGCAGTTCCCAGAATATGAATAAGGTAATAAGGTCACCGGCAAATACCACACCCAGAGCACTGCCGGCATAGAGCAGGCTTGAAACGGTTTGCGTAGAATCACGCACATGTAATGCGAACAGTGATGCAATAAACGCAACGATATGGAACAGGTAACCAAACAGCAGGCTGAGCAGGTCTGTCCTCATCAGGATCAGGTCATATTCGAGAACTGGAATAGAGGTGATGATTCCGGGTGGTACGTCAAACCACAGGTGCAGCCCGCCTAGTACAGGAGTGGCAAGCACTATCAGTGAACGTAGCCAGCCACGGGTCAGTAACACCATGAAGGCGGCAATAAAAAACGGAACAAAGGGAGGGAGCTCAGTCATCCACATCGTAGTAGTCTTCCTTGCGCTTGACGAGCTTGCGCAGCTGATTGGCTCCCTGCACGATTACCAGGTAGGCGGCAAATCCAAATATGGCGTAAAAACCTGTGATGTGCTCCCATTCGTGCAGGACATGGCGGTGCAAAATAAAATCCAGCAGGATCAGCAGGGCGCAGATGATATACAGGCTGCGCTTCAGAATCGATACATTGCGTGGGTTATCGAACAGGTATTGTTTTTGCTTTGCTTCGTTCATGCTATTTTTTTCCGGCAATACTCATTGCCAGCTCATAAAATGGATCCGGGTGAAAAAACAGCAGCACACAGGCAACAGAAGTAACCATCATGGCTATCAGACAGTTTACAGGTGCTTCTTTGATCTGAGCATATTCAGTTCCATCTTTTGCTTTACCAAAAAATCCCCTGACCGGGACAGGTAGCAGGTAAGCGATGTTTAACAGCGAACTGACCAGCAGTACGGTCAGCAATAACCATTGTCCTGTTTCGACCATTCCCATGCCCAGGTACCACTTGCTCCACATGCCGCCAAAAGGCGGCAGGCCGATTATGCTCAGGCTGCCGATAAGAAATGCTGTGAAAGTGATCGGCATGGCGCGACCCAGTCCGCCCATATCACTAATGTTGCTCTTATCTGCGGTGATGAGGATAGCGCCGGCAGCAAAAAATAACGTTATCTTGGCAAAGGCGTGCATCGAGATATGCAGGGCGCCACCGAGCAAGCTCATGTTAGTCGCCAGTAATGCACCGAGAACGATATAACTTAACTGGCTGATGGTCGAATAGGCCAGCCGTAATTTGAGGTTGTCCTGAACCATGGCGATCATCGATGCCAGCAGGATAGTGGAACCGGCGAACCAGACGAGCCAGTCACTTGCACCAGAGCTGGTGATAAAGTCAGTACCAAAGATATAGATGGTCACTTTTAATATGGTGAAGACGCCCGCTTTTACGACGGCGACCGCATGCAGCAATGCACTTACCGGTGTCGGTGCGACCATGGCCGCTGGCAGCCAGCGGTGAAATGGCATCACGGCTGCCTTGCCGATGCCGAATATAAAAAGAGCATATAACAGGCCGGCCCACGCAGGGTCCAGCTTGCCGGCAAGGATGCCGCCCTCCTGAAAATCAAGGCTACCGGTAATGGTATAAGTGATAAGGATGGCGAGTAAGAACAGGCCGATCGATGTGCCCAGCAGGATGCTGAGGTAAGTGCGTGCACCGCGCCGTGCTTTTTTGTTGCCGGTATGTGCGACCAGGGGATAGGTCGATATCGTCAGCAGCTCATACCACAGGAACAGGGTGAAAAGATTGCCGGCAAATGCAATACCCAGAGTGCTGCCGATCGCGATGGCAAACATGGCATAGAACCGTGTCTGGTTTTTCTCATGATGTTTTCGCATGTAGCCGATGGCATAGATCGAGGTGACCAGCCATAACACGCTGGCAACGAGTGCAAACAGCATACCCAGTGATTCCACTTCAAAGCGGATAGCCAGGCCAGGCAGCGGCTCAGCAATATCGATGGCCATCAAGGTACCACTATTAAATCGCATAAAAACAGTGACAACAATGAGGCACACTGCTGCCGCTGTCACCAGTGTTACTGCTTCACGCAGGTTGCGCCAGTGCCTGAATACCACGAGTGTGAAAGCCCCGGCGAACGGCATGAAAACTGACAGCAGTAGCAGGTGCTGATCACTCATGATATGCAGTGACCCCGAGCAGTCTTACGGCGGTATCGGCCACGCCCACCGTGAGTTCGGTATTGATACCAAAATAGATATTGGCCAGCACGAGCACCCACATGGGCACTAGCAACGAAAGCGGGGCTTCTGTTACCTGCGGCGCTGAGCATGCTGGACGATGGAAGAACAGGGCTTCAAATATCTTCCACATGTAAACCACGCTGAGCAATGAGCCGAGCAGGATCACCAGTGCGAACAGCCATGCCTGCTGCTCGAGTGCTGCGAGCATGAAGTACCACTTGCTGATAAAGCCGGCGGTACCGGGTATACCGATAAGGCTCAGGCCAGAGATGAAGATGGCGGCAAAAGTCCACGGCATCTGTCGGCCGATACCATAAATATTCACAAACTTGCTCGAGCCAAGCCGATACACGATTGCACCGGCTGCCATGAACAGTGCGCCTTTCATCAACGCGTGATTGAACACATGTACTACCGTGGCAGTAATCCCCAGTTTGGATGCAAAGCCCATACCCATAACCATGTAACTGATCTGCGCGATGCTGGAGTAGGCAAGAATGCGCTTGAGATCATAATGAAAAATGGCCGCTGTTGATGCAACGACGACACCGGATCCTCCGAGGACCAGGAATATAAACTCGGTATGCGTAATTTTCAGGATACTGGTGGAAAAAACCGTAAACACCATGCGCAGCATGATGTAGACCGCCACCTTTGTCGCAGTGGCGGAGAGGAAAACACTGATCGCGGAAGGCGAGTACTTGTATGCATTCGGCAGCCACAGGTGTAATGGGAACAGTGCGAGTTTCAATGCTATGCCAACCACAATAAAAACGAAACCGGTATGGACCGTGCGGTGGTCGAGTATCGGTTGCAGGCGCAGGTGAAGATCCTGCATGTTTAGCGTTCCGGTTTCAGCATAGATCAGTCCGATTCCGATAAGCAGAAAAGTCGCACCGATAGATCCCATGATCAGGTACTGGTAAGCCGCAGTCAATGCGCGGCGCTGTGTACCCATCGCGATAAGCACGTATGAAGAAAGCGATGATATCTCAAGAAATACGAACAGGTTGAAGACATCACCGGTCTGCGCGATACCTAGCAGACCGACGAAACACAGCAGGAATACTGCGTAGAACAGGGATGTTTCCTGAAGCTGGATCTCCCTTTCGACGGTGAGTAATGCATAGGGTAGGGTGATAGCGGCGATACCAGATACGATGAGCGCGACAAATGCATTCAGAGCATCGATGTGATATTCGATACCCCATGGCGGTGCCCAGCCACCAAGTTCATAGCTGATAGTGCTGCCATCTAAAACGAGTGTTAATTGCCAGATAGACAGGGCGAAGCATAACCAGGTGATCACCAGGGTAAAAAACCAGGGTGATCTGCCGGCAGGCAACATCGCTGTTACAGGTGCAGCTATTAACGGTATTACGACCAGGAGCAGAGACAGGTTCTGCTCGATCATAATGACATATCCTTGTCGTGAATCTCATCCTCTTCGATCGTGCCATATGCTCTTTTGATACGTACTACGAGAGCAAGACCTAACGCTGTCGTCGAAACACCGACGACGATCGCAGTGAGGATAAGTACATGCGGTAGCGGGTTTGCATACCGGGTATATCCCTCGGCGATGATCGGTACTGTGCCCTCGTTTACGTAGCCGATACTGATGTATAGCAAGAAAACTGATGTCTGAAATATGTTGAGTCCCGCAATTTTTTTTATCAGGTTGCCACGGTTGATGACGGTATAAAATCCGGCCATCATCAACAGGATGACGATCCAGTAATTGTAGTGGCCGATGATGATATCAATCATAATTTCTTCTGTCGGCAAAAGCGTAGAAGATGATCAGCATAACAGAGCTGACAGTGACGCCGACTCCCAGCTCGATTACCATGATACCGATATGCTGCCCCTGTACAGGGTACCGAGAGAGGATATTGTAATCGAGAAAATCTCCTCCCAGGAGTAAAGTGATAACACCGGTTCCTGCGTAGATCAAAACACCGATACTTGCAAATATTCGCAAAAGGCCGAGAGGTAATACCTGTTCTACCGTTGCCACGCCGAACACCAGGGCATAAAGGATGAATGCAACACTGAGGATTACCCCAGCCTGAAAGCCGCCACCAGGACCGTAATCACCGTGAAACTGGACATACAGGGCAAACAACGCGATCACCGGGAAAAGGTACTTGGTGATAAACCTGAGTATAAGGTTATGTTTCATCGATCGTCCTCTCGCTTGCTCTTGCGTGTCAGGCGTCCACCGATCAGCAGCATCACGCCTATTCCTGCGGTGAAAATTACGGTTACCTCACCGAGCGTGTCATAACCGCGATAGCTTGCGAGAATAGCGGTCACGGTATTCGCTACACCGGTATCTTCGATACTGTGTTCGATGTAGTAGGGTTTCACATGTTCTTGAGCGGGAGAGTGAGGGTCGCCAAAAGAAGGGATGTCATAGGTACCGTAGACCAGTGCGCTGCCGGTGATCAGGACGACCAGCATTGGAAGCCTGGCATTATGTGCAGGCTTTTTTTCATCGTGGTCTTTGGTCAATGCCAGTGTTGCCAGCATGAGCACGGTTGATATACCTGCACCCACGGCGGCTTCGGTAAAGGCAACATCGGCCGCATCCATGACCACGAACAGTCCGGCAGAGTGTAGGCTGAAGATACTGAATAGCATGATGACGACGAACAGGTTGCGCACCTTGATGATGGCGATGGCGGTAGTGGTCAGGAATGCGAGCAGAGTTATGTCGATAAAAGTGTCTAACATTTCTATGCCCGCTACTGTTCTATGTCAAGTTTAGCTTTAAGACCGCCCTGCATCGCACTATCTGCCAATGCATGAGTGGCTGTCGGGCAACTGAAAAATAAAAAGATGAATATCAGCATGAGCTTCAGGCTGGCGATTGTGAAACCTGTCTGCATGCCAAGGCCGATGAGAAAAGAACCTGCACACATGGTGTCTGTGATGCCGACAGCATGTAGTCTCGTATAAAAGTCAGGGAAACGATGGATGCCGATTCCGCCAGCGATGCCGAGCAAGGCGCCTATAGAAATGAAGACAAAGCTCATGATCTCAATGAACATCATAATATATAGCCTGATAGTTGATTTAGATTAATCATCTTCTCCAGCGGTATAAAAGTTACCCTGCTCAACAAACTTCAATACTGCAACGACACCGACAAGGTTTATCAATGCGTAGGTCAGTGCGATATCAAGCATGTCAGTACGCCCTGAAAGAACGGCAAAGACGGCGATCAGTAGTACTGTTTTAGTACCGACCATGTTAACGGCAAGTATTCTGTCATAGACCGTAGGACCCATGAGTGCACGAGCCAGTCCAAGTGAGATAGTGATCAGGATGGCAATCGTTGCTACCGTGAATATCATGATTCTTCATCCTTGTAATCGTCTGGTACAGTTGCAGCCATACGGCCACTGCGAAGGTCATCTGCAGACTCCTTGCTAAGAGAGTGTACGGTGAGCGTATCCCTGTTTACTTTTACGCAGACCGTTCCTGGCGTCATAGTGATGGCATTGGCATAGATCACGCGGGCTAGATCAGTCTTCTTGGTGATCGGTAGCTGGAATAACTGTGGGCTGATGTTTTTTCCAGGTTTGAAGATACGTCTTACCACATCGATGTTTGCGATAACTATTTCACGAGTCAGAAATACCCAGAACCGTATCAGCAGAGGCGTCAGATGGGCGGGATACATCTCACTGTCGATGACATCCATGCGATGTGAGAAGTAGACGACCAACAGCGTCGAAGCCAGCCCGAGTGACAGCATCAATACGTTAATGTGACCAGACAGTGCTAGCCACAAACAAAACAGCAAGATGGCCAGGCTAATATTATGTTTAACAGGGTAGTTCATCAGTATTTATCCGAATTATGACCAGAGCCGGTTTTTAGTATGATAACACCGTATTTGTGTTTCGGTATATTTAATGGTTACAGATAGTTAGTTGCAGGAGATCTGTTAACAAGCTGCCCGCCGTGGCATGCTGCGGCGGTTTTTTTATCGTCGTCGGATGTGGATTCTGACTGCAAACAGAGTGATGTTACAGAGGCTATATACTGGCCGAGGATGACGCACTCACGCCTCGGTTTATGGAGGGTTAGATTGCT
>CBDUKK010000075.1:0-7270 GCA_965367795.1 uncultured Gammaproteobacteria bacterium | reverse complement strand
ATGACTCGATCATCCTGGTGACCTTCTATAAACAGCTCAAAGCGAAAGGCTTGGCGATACGTGAGGCACTTATAGAATCTGCCTGCCCGCGCCTGCGAGCAGTAATGCTGACTTCTCTAACGACAATAGCGGGGCTTACACCACTGCTCTTCGAGACATCACTGCAGGCCCAGTTCCTGATTCCTATGGCGGTCAGCATCTCATTCGGACTGGGCTTCGCTACCCTGCTGGTACTGTTTGTCGTTCCGGTATTACTTTCTTACATAGAACAGCTTTCTGATTACATAACACAGAAACGATATTATAAAACGCAGCCCGATGAAGTAAAAATATAATCCTGCAGGAGCGTAAACTGTTCCGCGATTGCGTTTATATGCCACTGATCGCGGAACAAGATTCCGCTCCTACAGAGATATTTTAAGCAGTAAAAAGGCCCGATTAAATCGGGCCTTTTTACTGGACTCTTTTACACGTTTATTTACTAGCCATTATTTGCTCGCAATGGCTTCCAGCTGTTTGGCTTTGATGATCTGTCCATCGAGACCAGACTCTTTACCGTTTTTACCATAAGCAACCGACATCAGTGTACTGTAGTAAGTAACAGGGATATTGAACTTGGTGCCATACTTCGCATTGATCTTGTCCTGGTAGACTTCTACGTTCATCTGACAAACGGGGCAAGGGGTAACGATCATGTCTGCACCGCCGTCATAAGCCGCTTCGATGATGTCCTTGATCAGCGCCTGTGATTTTTCCGGTTCCGAGAATGCCAATGCACCGCCACAGCAAGAAACTTTCTTGTCATAGTTTTCCACCGGCTCAGCACCCATGGTTTCGATGAACTTATCGAGGTACTTTGGATTCTCGAAAGACTCGCCTTCGATGCCAAACGGACGGTTAGTCTGACAGCCGACATAACCGGCAATCTTGATACCGTCGAGGGGTTTCTTCACATGCTTGCCCATCTCTTCATAACCGATGTCTTCGATCAGAACTTCGACCATGTGACGGATCTTGCTGTCGTTTTTCAGAGTTAAGCCCGCTTCAGCAAGCGCCTGGTTGGTCTCATCCATCAGACCAGCATCATCGTCCAAGCGTTCCTGTGTTTCTTTTGTCGCTAACCAGCAAGCTGCACAGGTTGCAACGATGTCCTGACCAGCGTTGTGCTGCTCAGACAGAGCGATGTTACGCGCTGACAGTGCCAGTCGAGGCAGCTCGCCGCCGCCACAGTAACCGATAGAGGCAGAGCAGCAGTTCCAGTCTGGAATCACGTTAAGTTTCACATCCAGCACATCACACATAGACTGCACCGACTTCAGGTAGTTAGAAGAAGACGCGCCTTCCTGCGATGAACAACCCGGGTAAAATGAATATTCTTTAGTAGCCATTATATTGTACCTGCCCCAATCTATTGAGCGTTATCAACACGGGCTGCTTCCAGCTCCTGTGCCTTTTTGATCATTGCTTTGAAGCCTTTCTTGTCTTTCACGGTGTGTCCACCGACGAGTTCTTTAAGGCTTAAACGGCCCGCTTTAAGCATACCCAGACCGATGCCGGCCATGCCCAGCGCAACCTTGATGCCTTCGACGATACCGTTCATGAAGTAAAGGTTAACACCCAGCCATAATTCGTTTACACGACCATTCTTAGCAAGGTTGTCCCAGAACAGCTGAGCGAATTGACGCGTCGGCTGACCTTTTGGCTCGATGCCAAGACGCGTCGCATAATGCGCCAGACCATGCATGATGTGTGTTATCGGCAGCTCACGAGGACAACGTACGATACAGTTGTAACATGAAGTACACATCCACATAGATGTCGACTGCAGTACTTCATCACGTTTACCGGCACGGATCATCATGAACAGTTCCTGCGGTGGATGGTCCCAGTCAGCCCCTAGTGGACAAGACCCAGAACATACACCACATTGCATGCACATCTTCACCCAATCGCCTTCTTCGACATTGGCTTCAACTTCTTTGAGGAAGTTATTGCGGTATTTTTCAACCATGCCTGTATTTAAATCACTCATGGCAGTCTCCTAGAATTTGAATGGGCTCATACCGATCTGTTCGATCGTCTCAGCCATTTCGTTGATTATTTTCGGAACTTTATGGATATCAGTAATCGATATTTCATAAGTTTGTACACGTTCTTTCTCAAGGCTTAACGACTCAAGCGTATCGCCTACTTTAGACATACGCTCCTGCGCCATCAATGAACCTTTCACAAAGTGGCATTGATAATCGTCACCGCTTGGGCAACCCATCAGAATGATACCATCAAACCCGCTGTTTAATGAGTCAGTAATCCAGCTCAAACTAACTGAACCTAAACAGCGAACCGGGATGATCCGCGTGAACGCACTGTATTCAAGCTTGTTCTGTGCAGCCATATCCAGCGCAGGATAAGCATCGTTTTCACAGGCAAGAATCAGGATACGCGGTTTTTCTTCAAACTCGTCAGGGATATCAACCGCTTTAAGCTGCTGACCCACGGTATCGATCGAGTAGTTCTCAAAGGAGATAACACGTACCGGACAGGCACCCATACAGGTACCGCAACGGCGGCAGCGTGATTCATTGAACTGAGGATAACCGTCGTCAGTTTCGTTGATCGCACCGAACGGACATTCCACTGTACAGCGTTTACACTGTGTACAGCCTTCCGCACGGAAACTCGGGAAACTTAGGTCAGCAACACGCGGATGCGCTGCTTTACCTAAACCTGAGTTTTCAGCTGCAGCAATTGCTTTCATCGCCGCACCCACAGCATCATCCATCGCCTGCTGTGTATCCATCGGGCGACGAACTGGTCCCGCAGTATATATACCGGTACGCTGTGTCTCATAGGGAAAACATATGAAATGTGAATCAGCAAAACCGTTAGTCATGTGAGGCACGTCTTTACCCTGGCGGTAATCAAGATTAAGTATCGACTCAACGTCGACTCTGATTACCTGTTCTTCTCCACTAGATTTCGCCTCCGCTTTATCTTCGTCATCCTGAATAGTTAAATCAGCTCTAGTCTCTTGACCTGAATTAGGCACCATACCAGTCGCCAGTACCACCATATCGACTTCAAGATCGATATCTTCTTCAAGAATCAGGTCTTTAAATTTGACAGTCGGGCTAGCACCATCGACAACTTCAGAAGCGATACCCTTTCTGAAGGTAACACCTTTGTTCTGACCGCTGCGATAGAAGTTCTCACCACCTGCACCCGGAGTACGCAGATCAGAGAACAGCACCGTTGTTTCTATTTCAGGATTTTGATCTTTGAAGTACATCGCCTGTTTGATACTTGCACTACAGCAGTAACCAGAACAATGCTCCAGGTGACCTTCTTTCTTGCTGCGCTGACCGGCACACTGAATGAATAATACATTAGCAACTTCTTTGCCGTCAGAAGGACGTTTGATGACACCGCCATTAGCTTCTTTCGCCAGTGCTTCAAGCTCCATCTGGGTTACAACATCTTTGTTCTTACCATAAGCAAATTCAGGAAGCTGGTTCGCATCATACTCAGTAAAACCTGATGCCTGAACGATGGCGCCAAAGTTTTTGGTTTCTGTGCTACCGCTTTCAGTACTGATATCAGCAGCAAAACGGCCTGGTGCACCCGCAGTATTGGTTAATGTAGAGTTCAAACAAACCGTGATATTGCTGTCTGCTTCGACCGCAGCAACCAGTTCAGCAACACCGTTATCTTCCGGATCAGCATAAGGAGCTTTTGTTGGAATCTTTTTATAAAGCTGTGCAGTTGCACCACCCAATGCACCTGTCTTCTCAACGATAGTACAGGGGTAACCGGCTTTAGATGCTTCTATAGCCGCAGTCATACCAGAAACACCGCCACCTGCGATGAGAATATTTTTATTAACTTCCTGCTCACCGCTGGCTGCAGGTATCTTCATGTACTTGGCTTCTGCACAGGCCATACGGACGTAGTCGTCGGCCATTTCCTGCGTGGTTTCACGCTGGTCATCCTCATCAGGACGAACCCAGATCACACCTTCACGCAAGTTAGCGCGAGACAAAGCCACATTTTCAAAGTTAAACGCTTCTGTTTTAGCACGACGTGAACACGCAGCCAGAACAACATGGTTGACACCTTCGTTATCGATGTCGTCCTGTATCATCTTGACACCAGCTTCCGAACACAGGAAATCGTGTTGTTGACAGATCGCAGCTTTACCGTCGCGGGTCGCAGTCATCTCGAGCTGACCGGAGTCCAGTCGCTCACCGATACCACAACCATTACAGATATAAGCACCAATTTTCATTTCATCAGCCATGGCTTAGCCCTCCGCCTGTGCGACTTTATTAACAACCTGGATGGCTCTTAACGCAGAAGCTGTTGCACTTTGTACTGCACGATTTACGTCCAGTGCATCAGATGAACAACCGGCAGCAAAAACACCGCCGTTAGCTTCGTCATGCTCGATGAAGCCTTCGTCATTCACTTTAATTTCGATCGGGAATGTATCTTTATCAACACTTGGTTCCATACCAATGGCAAGTACGACCAGGTCGTGCTCATTTTCATAGCGGTTGTAGCCTTCAGTGTCGACACCTTTCAATACCGGGTTGCCGTTTTCTTTGTTCTCAATGATATTCGCAACTTTTGACTTGATGAATGTAACGTTTTCATCATCCTGTACTTTCTGGTAGAAGTTGTCGAAACGGTCGATGGCACGGATATCGATGTAATAGATCGATACTTCAGCATCACCGCCAAACTTTTCAGAAACGTAAGTTGACTGCTTAAGTGAAGCCATGCAGCAGATACGTGAACAATGTTTCAGGTGGTTGATGTCACGAGAACCGGCGCACTGAATGAATGCTACGTTCTTCGCTTCTTTACCGTCAGAGGGACGAACCAGTTTGCCAGCGGTAGGACCAAAGGGGTCCATCAGGCGTTCGAACTCGACACTGGTGATAACGTTGTCGATACGGTCATAACCATAAGGCTGGATCTTGTTGGCATCATATGGACGCCAGCCTGTTGCCCAGATAACGGCGCCAGCTTTCAATTCGATCGTCTCTTCCTGCATGTCCAGGTCGATCGCATCGTATTTACATGCATCTTTGGCTTTCTGCGCATCATCGGTGCCGATCATGCCCGGATCGATGACATAACGTTTTGGCATCGCCATGTTATGTGCGAGATATGCACCTTTATGTTTATCCATGTTGTAGTTATGCTCGTTATCGAACTCCGCTTCTACTGCATCAGCACAGGCACCGCATGCGGTACAGTTTGAATTCACATAACGTGGGCTAACTTTCACAGTTGCTGTGTAATCGCCAGCTTCACCCTGCAGGTCAGTCACTTCCGCCATGGTAAGAACGGTGATGTTCTTGTTCGCAGCCATGCGGCGCTGGTTGATTTCCAGACCACAGGTCGGAAAACATAACTTGGGGAAGTATTTATATAATTTGGTTACTCGACCACCGACTGATGGCGTCTTTTCAATAACAATAACCTGTTTGCCGACTTCGGCAGCTTCTAACGCAGCAGTCATGCCGCTTATGCCACCGCCAACAACCAGAATTGTCTGATTAGTTGCAACTATGTCCGACATCTTATTCCTCCAAAGGATTTGTGTCAGTTTGAAAGCCCTAGAAAAATTAATGAAAATTCAATAACTTATCCGGATAAATATTTTTTATAAGCGCGCCAAAATAACAGCCCTGACGCTAGGAGTGCGTATGATACATGTTTCGGGTAATTTTCTCTATAAAATGGGCAAAAAACAGGGCTATGGTTGTTGTATGTTTGGATAAATTTTATTTATGATAGAACAATTCCATTTATGACCGTCGATGACTGATCACACACCAATGAAAACTAAAAAAGAACTAAACGAGTTATGTCCATGTGGCAGTGGCAACCCTTATCAACGTTGTTGTCAGCCCTATATCGAGCAATCTTCGATGGCACCGACTGCTGAAGCACTGATGCGCTCACGCTATACGGCTTTCGTTGTACTCGATGAAGATTACCTGCGTTATAGCTGGCATCCTGACTATTGTCCGAAAACCATCCGTCTCGACGAAGATACTCAATGGCTGGGACTTAAAATAGTAAACACTGTTGCTGGAAACGCGGATGACGTAAGCGGTGAGGTCGAATTTGTAGCACGCAGCAAACTCAACGGCAAGGCTAGCCGCATCCATGAGAACAGCCGTTTTTCACGTTACGAAAACCACTGGGTATATCTCGATGGAAAATTTAGTAAATAATAGCTTTTATTTCTCAGTTTGAACTAAACTTAATGATGAGTAACATTTCTTATAACTGTCGACGGGCAGTTAACTCGAAATAATTGTAGAAAAAAATAAAATCACCGGGAACACATACAGGTTATGAAAGAAAGCCTATTATTATTGTCGTTTTCTTCGCTACTGGTTGCCTCTTCGGGCATCCTCAGTCAGCCTACGGACAAACCAGATTCAGCCACAAGCAACAATCTATATGATCAGATCGATGAAGTTACCGTTACTTCAGGGTCGGAAAACATCACGCCTGACCAGCCACTGCTGCTGGCAAACATAACTAATATCGAAGACAGCCAGATATTAAAGGCAGAATCAGTCAAAAAACACCAGACACATACACCGGAAGATGAAGACAATATAAAGCCGGCTATCGAAAGCCCATACGTTCAGGCAGATGCGGTTCAACCTGATGCAACCGTGCAATCGATATCTGAAAACCTCACTGATGAAGAGATTGCGCATCTGCGCCAGCTTTTTCTGCAAGCTGAAAACGCCTTGAAGAAAAATGATGACGCCGCATATTTACTGCTGGCTGATCAGCTGAAAGATTATCCGCTATACCCTTACCTGCAATACCAGTGGTTGAAAAAAAATCTCGAACAGGAACAGCAGGTAAAACATTTCCTGGCGGTTCACAGCTCGTCACGGTATGCCGGAATATTGAAACGCAAGTGGCTGCGTCACCTCGGCAAGACCAAACAATGGTCGTTGTTAGTGCAGAACCAGGTGCCAACAAAGGACGCAACACTAAACTGTTATTATCACCGCGCGCAATTCAACACGGGTAACCAGCGAGCCGCACTCTTTGGTGCCAGGGATCTATGGGCCGTCGGCCATTCACAACCGCGTGTATGCGACCCGCTGTTTTCACAGCTGAAGAAATCCGACCTGTTCACCCAGGATCTGCTCTGGCAGCGTTTTGATGCTGCTTTAAAAAACAACAAGACCAGCCTGGCATCCTATGTCGCCGGCCTGATGCCGAAAGA
>CBDUKK010000074.1:0-7278 GCA_965367795.1 uncultured Gammaproteobacteria bacterium | reverse complement strand
GGTTCTCGTCTATGGTTACATAATCGCGCATCCAGCAATCCGGCCAGCTGGTAACTTCTCTGCAGCATCTCGGTAAGGTCATCGAGAGGATCATCACCCTGGATCTGCATAAAGACTGTCAGCCCGGTAGTCTTTAAGTCATGGATTGTACTGGCGTCAAATGAACCAGGTTCTAACATATTTGCCAGGCTGAACACGTTACGATTGTCTTTCCTGTAATGAAAGATATTCATTTCACCAAAACTCAAGCCCATGGCCTGGGCAGAACTGTTGACCTGTGAACCGACAAGCTGTTTGTTGGGTTTGGCAAGAATATATAAGACGACGATATCGTTCGGTAATGTCGGAGCAGCTTCTTCAAGCTCAGAGTTACCCCCTTCCTCTGCTGCTGCCTGTTCCAGGGCTTCATCATCACCAGGGAATGCTGAAAGATCCTCGTCACTGATATCCGAAGCATCGCTCGATATGATCCTGACTGCACCGACACCTTCATCTACATCATCGAGGCTATGAGCAGTAAACTCGGGTAGCTCGGCGTCCATGTCGTCAACCATAGAATGGTTACGTCGTCGTCGGCTTCGGCCGAGAAAATATATCACTATTACGAAGACAGCGCCTGCAGCTAGCAATATCCAGCGTAATGATTCCACCTCCTTAAGCTCCTACACCCGCCATCGTTGCAGCTTCGGCGACATCAACAGAGACCAGGCGAGAGACGCCTGATTCACGCATGGTGACACCACTGAGATGCTCGGATATCTCCATGGTGGTCTTATTATGTGTGATAAAGATGAACTGCACCCGCGAAGACATCTCTTTGACCAGCTGACAGAATCGGCCGACATTGGCTTCATCGAGTGGTGCATCGACCTCATCGAGCATACAGAATGGTGCCGGGTTAAGCTCAAATATAGCAAATACCAGGGCAACCGCAGTCAGTGCTTTCTCACCACCGGACATCAGGTGGATATTTGAGATACGTTTACCCGGCGGCCTTGCCATGATCGCCACACCGGTACTCAGCAGGTCATCTCCGGTCATCTCAAGATAAGCGGTTCCGCCACCGAACAGCCGCGGGAACATCTCCTTGATACGCGAATTCACATGATCGTAGGTATCCTTGAAACGGGTACGTGTTTCTTTATCGATCTTGGCGATAGCCTGCTCTAAAATCTCCAGTGCCGCAGTAACGTCTCGATCCTGTTCATCGAGGTACTCTTTACGCTGTAACTGCTCTTTATATTCGTCGATAGCAGCCAGGTTTATCGGCCCGAGACGCGAGATCTTCTGTGCCACCTCAGCAAGCCTGGTCTCCCACTGTTTGCTGGATGCCGGGTTATCTTCTGTCTCTAACTGCTTCAATGTCTCGAGCACTGCTTCCAGTTCGAAACCGGTCTGCTCAAGCTGTTCCAGCGTGGTCGTAGTGCGAACCCGGGTCTCCTGGCTATCGAGACGTAATTTTTCCAGTTTGCCACGAACAGACTGGGACCTCTGTTCAAACTCGCTGCGATGCTGTTCCAGGGTGCGCAGGGTATGGTTGATGCTTTCGACTTTGCGTCGTGCTTCGGTCAACGCCTGTTCTGTGCTCAGGCGCTGATCGAGCAACACTTTGAGCTCCGCTTCTAACTGCTCGGTAGGTTCGTTTGACTGCGATAATAAAACCTCGAGCTCCATTTTACGTTGTAACTGGGCGGTCTGCGCCTGCTCCATACGCTGGATGTTATGCTGCAGCCCACTCAGGCGGGTCTTCAGCCCTTCGACACGTATCGCCAGCTGGTGCGACTGTTCCTGATGCTGCTGCAGGCTGGAGCGATGCTGCTGGAGTTCCTGTTGCAGCTGTTCGCGCTGCGCCTGTAATGCTCGCCTGTCAGCTTCCATCTTCTCAGCATTTTCCAGCGCTTGATTGCGCTTCCTGGTAGCAGAATCGATATCCGCTTCAGCACTGTTGATCAGGTTCTGTATATCGTCCAGCTCGACATCAAGATCTTTACCGCGACTGGTTATATGTTCGTGGCGTGACTCACGAGCTGTTATCTGGGCCCTGATCTCGTTCAATCGTGAATGAATACTGTTTAATACCGTCTGGATCTCTTCACGCTGCTGTTCCCTGTCCTGCAGGTTAGCGCGCAGCGATGTCAGTTCTTCATTGATCTTTGTCGCTTTAGCTTCCATCTCCGCCAGTTGCTGCTGCAGCTCGCGTATGCTGTTCTCACGTGCCAGAACACCTGTGCTGGCATCATTATCGCGACTGATACGCAACCAGTTTGCGCCGAGCCAGATACCGTCTTTGGTGATAATACTCTCACCACGTGCAAGAGAGTGGCGCAGCTTTAAAGCTTCATCCAGTGTCTCGGTACAACGAATACCATCGATGAACGGGCTTAACTCGAGCGTTGATGAAACCTGCTCTAGCAGCATGCCGACGCCCGGTTCAGCAGTAGCGCTGGATCTGCCGGTTTCGATCAGCGAAATATTACTCTTTTCCAGTGAGTTAAGCGCAGATGAAAATTGCTCGATGTCATCCACACAGACCGCTTCAAGCGTATCACCGAGTACTGTTTCTACCGCCAGTTCCCAGCCATCTCTGACTTCCAGCTGTTCTGCGAAACGTGCGTTTTTATTGATACCACTCTTTTCCAGCCATTGTTGCGCGGCTTTATCGGTTTTACCGAGCGCGGCTTCCTGCAATGCTTCCATGGATGACAGGCTGCCCTGATATTGATGGATATGACGACGCACTTCTGCAGACTGCTGCTCAACAGCTGAGATCTTTTCACGCGTTTCCCGTATCTGACTGATCGCATCGCTCAGCTGTTGTTCGTTGCTATCTTTTTCTTCGCCAGATTTTTTCAGCAGGATATTCAGATCAGAGATCTGTTCTTCCAGGTTCTCGCCGCGTAACGCCTGTTTCTCGACGTCGATCTTCTGCTGGCGCTGTTTTAACTGCTCGACATTGCGCTCCAGCTGCTCCATCCGTGAGCGTTCGATCTGAGCTTTCTGGCTCTCAGCCGAATAACGCTGATTGATCTCATCCCACTGCTGCTGCCAGGCTTGCATCGCCTGCTCGGATTGTTGAAACGCTGCGGCACTCTCATCTTCCTGAGCTTTCAGGACATGCAACTGCGGCTCTTCATCTGCCAGGTTTCTCTGCAGATCTTCGATGTCTTTTTTATCAGACTGAATGGCCTGTGTCGCATCGGCCAGTGCGGTCTCGACCTGCTCCAGGTCCGTCTGCTGGCGTTGCAGGAGATCCTGCTGATGCTTGATATTCTGTTCTTTTGCCGAGATCTCAGCGCCCAGACGATAATATTCTGCCTGCACGTTGTTCAGTACTTCATTCGACTCTTCGACCTGCTGACGGTTTGACTCGATTTCCGACTCGGTCGAGCGTTGTTCGGCGACCACGCCTTCCAGCGATGTTTCGGTGCTCTGTATCTGTTTGTCCCGTTCATCCAGCTCTGACTTTAATTCACGCCAGTGCAATGTCAGGTGCTCGGCTTTGAGCTCACGCTCGTCCTGCTTTAACTCTTTATAACGTTCCGCGCTGCGGCTCTGGCGCTGCAGCCGTGCCAGCTGTTTTTCGATCTCTTCACGCAGGTCCGACAGCCTTTCCAGGTTTTCACGGGTATGCCTGATTCGTGTTTCCGTTTCACGGCGACGCTCTTTATACTTTGAGATACCTGCTGCTTCTTCGAGGAAATTACGTAACTCTTCCGGTTTCGCTTCGATCAGCCGGGAAATCATACCCTGCTCGATAATGGCGTAACTTCTTGGCCCCAGGCCGGTACCCAGGAAAAGGTCGGCAACATCGCGGCGGCGGCAACGGGTACCGTTCAAACTGTATTTCGAGGCGCCGTCACGCGTCACCTGGCGCTTGACCGAAATCTCAGCGTAGTTTGCGTATTGACCGCCCAGTTTGCCTTCACTGTTATCAAAGGTCAGCTCGACCGATGCCATATCGACCGGTTTTCTGGCTGATGACCCGTTGAAGATGACATCATCCATCGATGCACCGCGCAGGTGCTTGGCTGAGGACTCACCCATCACCCAGCGTACTGCATCGATGGTATTAGACTTACCACAACCATTGGGGCCAACGATACCGGTCAGGTTGCTGGGGAAATTGATGGTAGTTGAATCGACGAAGGACTTAAAACCAGCGAGCTTAATCTTGCTTAAACGCATTATAATTGTATTCTTTTCAGGTATTCGGTTGTGAGATCAATTGCTATTTTTCTAATCAGTATCGGCGTAGTTTACATGACTGGCAGCGCTTTTTAAGAGTCAATTGAGCATCTTTTTTAGTTAATTTTCTTAACATTTAGTGTCTGTCGAAATAGCCGGTATAAGCTGCTGAATTCATTACCAGAGCAACATTAATCAACCGTAATATTAGTTATTATTAATATAAATAATCAGTTTTTTTTCTGTATAATACCGCTTTGATTTTTTAGCATTCATGACGAGAGCAGCCATGTCAACCAAGCCTTCGAAAGAACTCGAAATATTTGATAACCCAACACCGGAACGTGATTACACCATCCGTATTCATCTACCTGAGTTCACCTGCCTGTGCCCGAAGACTGGCCAGCCTGATTTTGCAACGCTGGACCTTGAGTACGTCCCGGAACAGAGCTGTATCGAATTAAAATCATTAAAACTCTATATCTGGTCATTTCGAGACGAAGGCGCTTTCCATGAAGCCGTCAGCAACGAGATCCTGTCTGACCTGGTGAAAGCCTGTAACCCACGTTTCATGCGTCTGACTGCCGAATTTAATGTTCGAGGCGGCGTTTACACGACGGTTGTTGCCGAACATAAAGACCCTGACTGGACCGCACCAGCTGTTGTTTCTCTACCCTAGATAAGAACCTGGTACTGCTATCGTGGGCAAGCCTCTGTTTCTCGGTATCGATATCGGTACCTCAGGAATACGGGCAAGCTGCATCGATAGAGACAGCAGCCAGCTCGCCTGCCATCACATAGACTTTCAAAACAGACCTGCTGTTGACGGCCAGGATAACGGTCTGCATAGCGGTAAAAGTGAACAGGATCCGAACCTCTGGCTGCAACTATTTGATGAGCTGCTTTACGGGGTTAGCGAGAAGTTACAACGGCTGCAAAAGAACCATCGTATTAATGCCATTTCGATCGATGGCACCTCCAGCACGCTTTTAGCCTGCAGCAAAGACGGCACCGCCCTGTCTCCCGCACTCATGTATAACGACCAGCGCTGTCAAAAGCAGGCAGAGATTATCAGCCGCTTTGCTCCGGCTGAAAGCGCTGTTCACGGCGCCAGTTCATCACTGGCAAAAGCGCTCTATCTTGTACAAGCATACCCGGAAACAGAACGGCTCTGCCACCAGGCTGACTGGCTCTCCGCCTCGCTCACGGGTAACTACGGTATCAGCGATGAGAACAACTGTCTGAAGCTGGGTTATGACAGCATCAGACAGACCTGGCCTGAGTGGCTGAAAAAAAATAATGAAAATGCCGTGATAGCAGAAGCCCTGCTGCCTGATGTCGTCAGCCCCGGTCGTCCGGTCGGTCATGTTTTACCTGCCCTAGTGGATAGATATCGACTAGCAGAAAATTGTATCGTCGCTGCCGGCAGCACGGACAGTAATGCGGCAGTTCTGGCCACTGGTGCCAGTCAGATCGGTGATGCGGTAACCTCACTGGGTAGCACACTGGTAATCAAGCTATTTTCGAATAAGCCGATATTCAATGCGATGTACGGTATATACAGTCACCGGCTAAATAATCACTGGCTGGTGGGCGGTGCATCAAATTCAGGGGGGGCGGTTCTGTTACAGCATTTCACACCGGCTCAACTCGATGAGATGACGCCACAGCTGGATCCTGAACAGCTGACCGGGTTAGATTATTACCCACTGCCTGGTGTCGGAGAGCGCTTTCCTGTGAATGACAGCCACAAACAATGTAAAATCACTCCCCGCCCCGACTCTGATATCGTTTTTTTTCAGGGACTGCTCGAAGGTATCGCAAATATCGAAGCCGATGGTTACGACAAACTGGTCGCACTCGGTGCGACGCCTGTAAAAAGAATCTTTACCGCGGGCGGTGGCAGCAAGAACCAGGCATGGAAAAAAATCCGGGAGCGAACCACCGGTACTAAAATACTGTCTGCTGATAATAGCGAAGCCTGCTATGGCAGTGCTTTACTAGCAAAACAGGGATTTTTTTATAGTAATAAGTTGTAAGTGAAAATACATTTATTTTAAAAACCTATAACTTAAAACTTAAAACCTATAACTTCAATCATATAACTTACAACCTATAAGCATCTTTCATCATGATCACATTTATCAAAGGCTTTTTTGACTGTATCAGCGGATTCGGATTACTGTTCAGACCTGGAATAAAGCGTTTTGTACTCATCCCTTTTTTCATCAACTTTGCACTGTTCACACTGGCAGCGAAGTTATTGAGCGAGCAACTCGATATCTGGCTGGAGCAGCTGCTGCCCACCTGGTTGAACTGGCTCGAATGGCTGATTTGGCCATTATTCGCTATCGCTATGTTTCTTATCGTGTTCTATACCTTTACCGTACTGGCCAACCTGATCGCCGCTCCGTTCAACAGCCTGCTGTCAGCAAAGATCGAAGCAATGCTCACCGGACAGAGACCACAGGATATAAATTCCGACCAGTTCATCAAGCTGATGCTGCGTACCTTTAAATCAGAAATCCAGAAGATCCTATATGCCATAAAATGGTTCATACCGTTGATCATCCTCACTATCATTCCCGGGGTAAATGTTGTCTCGCCTTTTCTCTGGATACTTTTCGCAGTATGGTTTTTTGCCCTGGAATATAACGATTATCCGCTAGCAAACCACGGACTGTTCTTCGAAGATATCAAATCATATAACCGTACCAACAGGATGCGTGCGCTCGGACTGGGTAGCGCTGTTTTCGTGCTGACCAGTATACCCGTGGTCAATTTCTTTGCTATGCCGGTAGCGGTTGCAGGTGCCACCAGGCTGACCACCAATATCAAGAACAGCTCGGCGGAATAGAACAATGGAAAACCGGGTCACAGAACTGGAGATACGTTTAACTCATCTCGAAGACACCATCGAAGTGTTGAACGAGACCATCATCGAACAGCATGCCGAGATAGACATGCTGCAGCTAAAGGTCTCTAACCTGGAGAAAAAGATTAAAGCTTCACAACCATCGCAGGTTGCCCACGAGAGTGAAGAAACGCCACCACCACATTACTGACAGTCATTCGAGCAAGCCGCTGGGGCGG
>CBDUKK010000073.1:0-7282 GCA_965367795.1 uncultured Gammaproteobacteria bacterium | reverse complement strand
AACCCCCGACATTCGCCTTGTAAGGGCGACGCTCTACCAGCTGAGCTAAGCACCCCTAGCGTGGTACCCCCCTTGCGGAAGGCGCGCTAGTTTACTGCATCTTTTAGCGCTTTACCAGGCTTAAATGCAGGAACTTTTGCGGCAGCGATCTGGATCTCTGCGCCAGTCTGCGGGTTACGACCAGTGCGTGCAGCACGGTCACGTACCAGGAAGGTTCCAAAGCCGACGACACCAACCTGCTCGCCTTTTGCAAGTGCGTCTGTAATTGTACCTAGCACTGAATCTACTGCACGTGCAGCATCAGCTTTAGTCATACCTGTTGATTCCGCAACAGCATCTGTAAGTTCTGTTTTATTCATTGATTGCTCCCATGATCAGGTGATTTTTATATTAGACAAACGATGTAGAAGTTATTATTTTGATGTTGGCTCCTGAACTTGGTTATCAGGAACCAGGCAAAGATTACTACCAAAGTTTTGCTAGACGAGATTTATACAGTGAGTTAATCAGTGTGTCAATGTCAAACCGGCAAAAACACTGGTATTTTAAGGTTTTTTACTACTTTTTCATAAATAGAAAAGCCAATGCATTGATAAAATGCATTGGCCTGTCATCGTAATAAATCTAAATTAACGAGTTATAAAATTAGCATGTACTGCTGTTGCATAGATTAATGCCTCAATGCTCTTTCCGTTTTTTTATTTTTTGCTGAACTCGATGGCTTTTTACCGGGATTACCGACATCTTTCAACGGCTCTGGCATTTCAGTTAATGCCAGTTCCAGCACTTCATCAATCCAGCGCACAGGTTTCACATCGAGTTTGCTTAAAATATTTTTAGGAATCTCGACCAGGTCTTTTTCATTCTCATATGGTATCAATACCGTTTTGATTCCAGCACGATGTGCGGCCAGTAACTTTTCTTTGAGACCGCCAATAGGTAGCACTTCACCACGTAATGTTATCTCACCGGTCATGGCCACATTTGCATTTACCGGTTTCTTAGTGATAGAAGACGCTAAGGCTGTACACATACCGACACCTGCGCTCGGACCATCTTTTGGTGTTGCTCCCTCGGGTACATGAACGTGTATATCAATAGTTTCCTGAAAACCTGGTTCCAGTCCGAGGGTTGCGGCTCGGCTACGTATCACGGTCATCGCCGCCTGAATCGATTCCTGCATGACATCACCGAGTTGGCCGGTATAGGAAAGTTTACCTTTACCAGGCATCACAGCTGACTCGATAGTCAGCAGCTCACCACCGACTTCTGTCCACGCCAGACCATTTACCTGACCGATCTGATCATTGTCTTCAGCAACACCATAACGGAAACGCCTAACACCAAGATATTTCTCTAGCGTTTTCGGGGTCACTTTAGTAACAGCATCTGATTTTTTCTTGTTAAGAACCACTTCCTTGACGACTTTGCGACAGATCTTGGCTATCTCGCGCTCGATACTACGCACACCCGCTTCACGAGTGTAATAACGCACTACATCACGTAATGCAGCATCAGACACCAGTAACTCCTCTTCTTTTAAGCCATTATTTTTCTTCTGCTTGGGCATTAGATAATTTCTTGCGATCTCGACTTTTTCATCTTCGGTATAACCCGGCAGACGGATCACTTCCATCCGGTCTAACAATGGACCAGGGATATTCATGCTGTTAGCCGTGGCGACGAACATCACATCCGAAAGATCGAAATCCACTTCCAGGTAATGATCGGCAAACGTATGGTTCTGCTCTGGGTCAAGCACCTCGAGTAGAGCCGAAGCTGGATCGCCACGAAAATCTGCAGCCATCTTGTCGATTTCATCAAGCAGGAACAACGGGTTACGTGTTCCAACCTTGCTCAGGTTCTGGATAATCTTTCCAGGCAGTGAGCCGATATAGGTACGACGGTGTCCACGGATTTCCGATTCGTCACGTACACCGCCCAGTGCCATACGTGTATATTTACGGTTGGTGGCTCTTGCAATGGAACGTCCCAGTGAGGTCTTACCAACACCCGGTGGACCGACCAGGCATAATATTGGACCTTTTAATTTTTTCACCCGCTGCTGAACAGCAAGATATTCCAGGATACGTTCTTTTACCTTTTCGAGGCCATAATGATCATCATTAAGTACAGCTTCTGCACCCGCGAGATCGTTGCGAATCTTGGACTTCTTCTTCCAGGGACAGTCCACCAGCCAGTCGATATAGTTACGTACCACGGTAGCTTCAGCAGACATCGGTGACATCATTTTCAGTTTGCCTAACTCAGCATCAGCCTTCTTTCTGGCCTCCTTACTCATGCCAGATTTTTCGATCTTCTGTTCCAGCTCTTCAACTTCGTTAGGTGCATCTTCCATATCACCAAGCTCTTTCTGAATAGCTTTCATCTGCTCATTCAGATAGTACTCGCGCTGACTCTTTTCCATCTGCTGTTTGACTCGACCGCGGATACGCTTCTCGATCTGCAGCATATCGATTTCACCATCGATGAGTTTCATTATGTACTCGAGACGTTCCTGCACACTGACTATTTCCAGAATCTTCTGTTTTTCTTCGAGCTTCAAGGACATATGAGCCGCTATAGTATCGGAGAGTCGTGATGGCTCATCGATGCCTGCCAGTGAGGTTAATACTTCTGCAGGCACTTTTTTATTAAGTTTCACATACTGATCAAACACGCTCAACGTAGAACGAGATAGTACCTCGAGTTCCTGGTCATCTCTGGGCACATCATCAGATAACAGGCGGTAACCAGCCACATAGAACTGGCCACTTTCTTTAATGCCTTCGATACGTGCGCGCTGTGAACCTTCAACCAGCACCTTGATGGTGCCGTCAGGTAATTTTAACAGTTGCAGTATTGTTGCCAGCGTACCGATCTCATGTACGTCTTCGATAGCAGGGTCATCGATATCCGCACTTTTCTGTGCGACCAGCAAAATCTGCTTGTTATCCTGCATAGCAGCGTCAAGCGCCTGTATGGATTTTTCTCTTCCAACGAACAGAGGGATAACCATGTGTGGGTAAACCACGACATCACGTAAGGGTAAAACAGGTACTTCTGCTGATTGTGATATGTTCGCTTCTGGATCTTTGTTGCTAGCCATGGCTACCTCTGTTTATAAGTTGTTCTTAGTTAAGTGTAGACAAACGCTAAGCTTTTCAAGTGCCTTGTTTAAGAAAAACTTATATTTATTTCAAGCCACTATACTTTTGTTATGTTATTGTTTTTAAAGGCATGCAAGATATTAGACAGCGTAGTGCAGTTAACTCTCCTGGCTTAGTTTCTGAGACTCGCCGCCTTCGTAGACAAGGTATGGTTCGTTGCTGCCTTCAACAACACTTTCATCGATAACAACTTTTGAGACACCTTCCAGTGACGGAAGCTCATACATGGTATCCAGCAGGATATTTTCCAGTATTGTGCGCAAACCACGAGCACCGGTCTTTCGCTCCATCGCTTTTTTAGCAATTGCGTGTAACGCCTCATCACGCAGCTCTAGCTCACTGCCTTCCATCTCGATCATTTTTCCATATTGTTTACTCAGAGCATTCTTCGGCTGAGTAAGAATGGTGACAAGAGCATCCTCATCCAGTTCTTCCAATGTCGCCACCACAGGTAAACGCCCAACAAACTCAGGGATCAGGCCATAGGTAATGAGGTCATCTGCTTCCAGCTCGTCGATGATCTCATGCGCTTTACCCACTTGTTCTTTGGTTTTGACCTCGGCGCCAAAACCGATACCACCTTTTTCAGAGCGATTACGGATGACCTTATCAAGCCCTGCAAATGCACCACCACAGATAAACAGGATCTTTGCTGTATCTACCTGCAGAAACTCCTGCTGAGGATGTTTACGTCCACCCTGTGGCGGAACCGATGCCACCGTGCCTTCGATAAGCTTTAACAGGGCCTGCTGAACACCTTCACCGGAAACATCTCGTGTTATCGAGGGATTGTCTGATTTACGAGAGATCTTGTCGATCTCGTCGATATACACGATACCTGTCTGCGCTTTTTCGACGTCGTAATCACATTTCTGCAACAACTTCTGAATAATATTCTCAACGTCTTCACCGACATATCCAGCCTCAGTCAGCGTTGTCGCATCTGCAATGGTGAAAGGCACATCGAGCAACCTGGCCAGAGTTTCAGCCAACAGGGTCTTACCGGAACCTGTTGGTCCGATCATTAAGATATTACTTTTTGATAATTCGATATCGTCTTTTTTGTGTTTTACTTCTAGACGTTTATAGTGATTGTAAACCGCAACCGAAAGTATTTTCTTTGCGCGCGCCTGACCGATGACGTAGTCATCAAGAATGGTGTTGATCTCACGTGGCGTGGGTAACTTCTTGATTGCACTGCTGGTTTCATCTTCCAGCTCCTCAAGGATGATATCGTTACATAATTCAACGCACTCATCACAGACGTATACAGATGGTCCTGCAATCAGTTTTTTTACTTCATGCTGGCTTTTGCCGCAGAAAGAACAATATAGAAGTTTTTCTGAATCGTTGCCGTTGCTGGTTCTATCGTCGCTCATAACTCTCTCTCAACACATAGTGACACGTATGTATGACCTTTACCTTGCCAATTAGTGAGCAATCTTTCAAGTAAATCTTGCATCAAACATTAAAAAATAAAATTATTTACACTAGACAATAGCGCAAAGATAAAATTCATGCCGGATTTATGCAAAGGTTTCTATAAAAATTAAGAAAAAAACCTTTTTTAGGTGGAAATCGGCTAAAACATGCCGAAACACTGCAATATCAGATTAAAAAGGAAGAATTAATGCTGTATTTGACTATTTTCGTGTATTCAACACTTCATCGATAAGTCCATATTCGACTGCGGTTTCCGCACCCATGAAATTATCCCGTTCCGTGTCCTTATCAATCGTTTCGATGCTCTGGCCTGTATGATTCGATAGTAACTGATTGAGCTGTTCCCGGATCTTTAAAATCTCTTTCGCATGGATATCGATATCCGATGCCTGGCCCTGATAACCACCTAATGGCTGATGGATCATGACACGTGAATGCGGCAATGAAAAACGTTTACCTTTCTCACCCGCAGCCAGCAGAACCGCTCCCATGCTCGCAGCCTGACCGATGCATAAGGTGCTGATATGCGGCTTTATGAACTGCATGGTATCGTAAATTGCCAGGCCAGCCGTTACCGAACCACCTGGTGAATTTATATACAGAGAAATATCCTTATCGGGATTCTCTGATTCCAGGAACAGTAACTGCGCAACGACGAGGTTGGCCATGTGGTCTTCGATAGGTCCGACGATAAATATCACACGCTCTTTGAGCAAACGTGAATAGATATCAAACGAACGCTCTCCGCGCGGCGTCTGTTCGATGACCATTGGTACCAGGTTCAATGACTGTGCATCTAAAGCACTGTTAGAATTATTATCGATCATTATGTTTGCGCCGTTATATTTATGTAACCGTTTATACTGGATTCAAAGTATAGCCTTATTTAGCAGTTAATAAGCTAGATTATTTCGATTCCGGGTTCATCACTTCGTCGAAAGTGCTATTTTTTGCACTGACAGCGGCCTGATCCACTATCCAGTCGACCACTTTATCTTCCATAACCAGCGTTTGCACACCACTTAACAGCTCCTGGTTACCCATGTAATAACGAACGAATTCATCCGGATCATCATAGTCCTGCGCCATCTCTTCGATACGCGCTTTTATCATATCGGCATCGATATTGAGTGCAGAAGCCTTGGCAACTTCTGCCAGAATCAGGCCGAGCTGAACACGGCGTTTCGCATCATCCATAAACGCATCAACAGTCAAAGTGCTGCCTGGTGTCTGAACCTCAGTCTGCTTTTTAAGCGTTTCCGCTTCCTGTGTAACTACGGCTGCAGGTACGTCAAGCGGGTTTGCCGCCACCAGTGCATCCATGACGTTAGCTTTCAGTAAAGAACGGAGCTTTCTACCCAGCTCACGTTCCATATTCGCCTTGATGTCAGACATCAACTGTTCGGTATCACCGCTTTCTACGCCAAACGCTTTCGCAAACTCTTCATCGATCTCAGGCAGCTTAGGCTCTTCTACCTTTTTCACAGTTACAGCGAACTCTGCTTCTTTACCAGCCAGTTCTTTGGCAGCGTAATCTTCCGGGAAAGGTACCTTAAAAGTCGTTTCATCTGATGCTTTCAGGCCAGTCAGCTTTTCTTCAAAACCAGGAATCATCTGACCTGCGCCGAGAACCATTGGCATGTCATTAGCACTTCCGCCATCGAACTTTTCGCCATCGACCGTACCAACGAAATCGATACTCACACGGTCGCCATCAGCAGACGCACGATCAACTTCTGTCCAGTCCATCTTTTGCTTGCGCAGGATATCGATCATCTTGTCGACATCACCCGCTTCGACAGCAGCTTCGATCTTTTCGATCGCCAGGTCGCTGATCGGACTCAGAGCAACTTCAGGATAAACTTCGAAAGTCGCTGTATATTCCATCACCTGCCCGAGGACCAGGCCCTCAGCATGTATTACCGGTTCACCTGCAGGGTTTAGATTTTCCTGGGTAAGGGCTTCGCGAAATGAGCTCTGCATTAATTCGCCAGCAACTTCCTGCAATACTGTTCCAGAATATTTTTGCTTAACGACTTTGAGTGGAACTTTGCCAGGACGAAAACCATCCATCTTGACTGTATTTTTTATCGAATTCAGTCGATTATTCACTTCCATCTCGACGGTCTCTGCAGGCACCTGAATGGTCAGCTTACGCTCTAAACCCTCACCTGCTTCAACTGAAACTTGCATAATTACCTCGGTAAATTGATCTTTTTTGAGTTCTCATAACTCGTAGAAAAAAACTGGTGCGAAAGGAGAGACTCGAACTCTCACGTCATAAGACACTGGTACCTAAAACCAGCGCGTCTACCAATTCCGCCACTCTCGCAATAAGATGTTGATATTAACAAAAATATGCAGATTCGGCCTGCAAAACCTGTCAAATCAGACTTTTGACGTCAAACATATGATTATTAACCAGGGACTTATAGCCCCTGTGATAGTAATCGAGCGAACAGCTACTGGCTAATTCGCTCTCCTGAGAACCACGTTCTCATGTATGGGGTGGACGATGGGGCTCGAACCCACGACGACCGGAATCACAATCCGGGACTCTACCAACTGAGCTACGTCCACCATAGTTCTTTCATATGCTGGCGCTTGTTTGGTACGCCTGGCAGGATTCGAACCTGCTACCCTCGGCTTAGAAGGCCGATGCTCTATCC
>CBDUKK010000072.1:0-7298 GCA_965367795.1 uncultured Gammaproteobacteria bacterium | reverse complement strand
TTAACTGCTGGAACCGGCGATATGCTTGATATTACAAATACACACTACAAATTAACGTCGACTTCTGAGATCCTGGTCACATCGGAAAAAGGTGACAGGCTTGCCAGTAAAAAAAATGTTGATTTCACTTTCGGACAGGCTGAAGGGATTGTCATAAACGTTCGGCCCGATGTTATTAGACAGACGTTGCATGGTATCGGCACCTCGTTTACCGAGTCATCGGCTTTTGTACTCGCGCATCTCAGTAAAGCAAAACGACTGCAGCTGATGAATAACATCTATGGTGAACAGGGAGCGAACTTTTCGCTAGCCAGAACGGTGATAGGTGCCACTGACTTCTCGGTAGAAGGGGGCTTTTCATATGATGATGTCAAAGAAGATAAACAACTGCTTCACTTTTCTATCACACCTGATTTTGATGGTTTTAGTCAGAAAAAATATTCGGGAGTGCAGGATAATGCATTCGATGTTCTACCGATGATAAAGCAGGCGCTTGCGATAAAGGGCCAGCAAAAAGATTCTGAGCTTAAGATTATCGCGTCTGCCTGGACCGCACCTGCCTGGATGAAAGATATCGAAGACTGGCACCACCCGGGCAGCGAAAAAAATGATTACCAGGGAACCGGTGGCGTTTTGAAAAAAGGCTATGAGAAATATTACGCCGACTACCTGGTCAAATATCTTGACCACTATAATAACCAGGGCGTAAAAATCTGGGGGCTTACCCCGGTCAATGAACCGCTTGGTAATAACGGTCAGTGGGAAAGCATGCATTTTACTGCAGAATCACAGAACGATTTTATCAAGCATCACCTGGGTCCAGCCTTACATAAGAGTGATAATGCTGATGTCAAACTGTTGATGTTTGACCACAACAGGGGAGAGCTGGAACAGTGGGCGCAGGTACTCTATAACGATGATGAGACCAAACAGTATCTCTATGGTGCAGCCGTTCACTGGTATGAGAGTACTTACAAGGTGCACGAAGATGTGTTTGAGCGGGTACATGACGCATTTCCCCAATATGACATCATTCATACAGAAGGCACCATCGATGACCTGGGTAAAGATGCACCTGCCGGTATAACTGATCCCGTGCGTTTCAAAGAATCCGGCTGGTTTGATAATGACGATTTCTGGTGGAACGACAATGCCACCGACTGGGCATATTCTGCAACATGGGAAGGTGTCAACGCTGATGATCACCCTATCTATACTCCGGTTCATCGATATGCGAGAAATATTATCGTCAGTCTGAATCACTGGGTGTCGGGCTGGATAGACTGGAACATCGTTTTAGATAAAGACGGCGGTCCCAATCATGTCGGTAATTTCTGTGGTGCCCCGATAATGATAGATACAGCGACAGGCCAGGTTTATTACACGCCGATTTTTCATGTGCTGTCACAGTTCAGCAGAAGCATACGGCCGGGTGACAGGGCCGTAGAAGTGACCACGATGCGCGACGAATTAGGTGCTGATGACATACATGCAAGCGCTTCACTCAATGACGACAACCTGCTCAGCGTACAGATATTGAATACCACGAAAAAACCGATCGATTACCAGTTACAGATCGGTAGTCAATTTGCTGTTGTCACCATTGAGGCGAATGCATTGCAGACGGTAAGAGTGCAGATATAACAGTAACTGATTGCAACGGTTTAAAGTGTAATTTATTAGATCAATTACAAGCTAAAAAAAACAAAAACAGCAAGAGAACCGAGGAATCGAACTTATATGCTGTATTAAATCAGGGATATAAAATAAGTCGCTGATAACAATGAAAAAAAACTAATGTTAATAGCTATTTTTAATTCTAATAATTCATTGACAATGATCGGTGTTTTGTGCAAACTGCTATATAGCATCAATGACGATGTCGATAACAGCAGCTTGTATACAGATCAATGATGATCGATTTTATAAATGAGCAGGTATAAGTGGTAGATGAACATGCGTATACGTGGTGAAAATGAATACTGTATTGGCATCACTGTGAATGAAGTAAAACATTCCTGTGCACGTGTCTCTCGCACGACAGATAGTACAGATGCACATCAGCTATACAGGCTATCTATCTTTAAAACATCTTCAACAGATACAGAAAACCAGTCTCCTGGTCATCCAGCCTTCTTTAATTCTGAGCGAACAAAAAATAACTTTTTATCTGACACTGCTAGTACATTTGCAGGGATGTTCACTGCTGGAAAAAATAATCACAGACAAAACCGGTACTCAAGTATTGGGGCTTACAGAATCGCGCAACGACATGTGGTTTTTCATAATCGCACGTTTCATTTAAAAATTGTTAATTAACGCATTAATCACCAGAGGTGGAGTAATGGCGAAATCTATAAACATGAACCTGATAAAGACAATCGGCAATTTATTCATTGCTGTGCTCATTATCTCTGCTCCTTTCAATGTCCATGCGGCAGTTGCCGATAAGGTGACGACCTACAAGGATAAAAATGGCTGGAAACTCCAGGTGAGCGGTAAAGATTACTATGTGAAAGGTGTTGTCTGGGGATATACGCCACGAGGTGAAAACTATACCTACAGCTTATGGAACAAACCGGAACAGCATATCAGGGATGTACTCGACCACGAATTTACCCTGATGAAAAAAGCCAACATCAATTCTATTCGAGCCTTCAGTACGATTCCTGCCAAGTGGATTACCTATGCTTACGAAGAATACGGCATCATGACTTCGGTCAATCCATTGATGGGCAGATACGGCGCCAATATCAATGGTGTGTGGACGCCGCAGACAGATTATTCTGATCCGGTAACTCGTGAGCACCTGAAAGCAGAAGTCGCTGAGATCGTCGAAAAGTATAAAGGTGTGCCGGGCGTGCTCATGGTCGCACTGGGTAATGAGAGTAACTACGGCCTCGAATGGGCTGCTGATTTTGAGATCGAGAACCTGCCACAGGGTGAGCAGCAAAAAGAAAAAGCCCGGTCTTTGTATAGTCTCTATTACGAGGTCATCAAAGAAGGTAAAGAGATTGATCCTGACCGCCTGTTCAGTATCGTGAATGGTGATCTCCAGTATATGGATCTGATCAAGGAGTATGTTACCAACCTGGACGTACTGGGCAGCAACGTCTATCGCGGTATCGGTTTTAGCGACCTGTGGAAAAGAGTTGATGCAGAGCTCGATCTGCCCGTGCTGTTCTTCGAGTTTGGTGCCGATGCGTTTAACTCGAAAGAGTTTGTCGAAGACCAGGCATCACAGGCCGAATTCCTGCGAGGCCAGTGGCAGGAAATGTATAACAAGAGTTACGGCAATGGTCAGGAAGGCAACTCTGTCGGCGGTTATGTTTTCGAATGGCGTGATGAGTGGTGGAAATATAAACAGGTCGAGTTTCTCGATGTCCACAACACCAATGCTTCATGGGCTAATGGTGGTTATACCTACGATTATGTCGAAGGTCAGAACAACATGAATGAGGAGTGGTGGGGCATCATGCGCTTAGGCAACACGAATGGACAGGGCATCGCTGTTGCAGAGCCCAGGGCTGCATACTATGTGTTAGGCGAGATCTGGAGTCTTGATCCCTATAAGCACAAGACCACTGCTATAAATACCGATATTCAGAACATTAATATGGATCTCTACACTCTCAAGGGTGAGGTCAATATGATGAAGAGTAAGAGCGAGCAGAAAAAGAAATTTGAGATGACCGGTGGCAGCCTGTCGATGGAGTTCGTCGGTAATGCTTTTTCCGCTGATATCAAGGAGGATGGTGAAGATGCTGTCAACAACAGTAATGGCCAGATGGTGTTCATGGATTTTGAATTTAATCCAAGCAAGGACATAACGGGTCAATTCTCGATAAATGTACTCGGTAATGTCCCAAACAGGACGATGGAGTTTCAATACGGCGACCGTGGTGCACCTTTTAATACCATAGTTGAAGAAGAGATAATCGATGAAGCGCCGGTCACCGAAAAGCTCATCTCTGATAATGAGCGTATCGAGATCTATGACTACAATGGCACATATACTACCGATGCTTATGTGCTGGAGACCTTCTATCATACCCCGCGTTTTCACTGGGGTTACGAAGGTGATTATTTTGGTCTGCTGAGAGAGACAACTGACATGGCCGGTCAGGATATCTGGAACTCGAAGGCACCTTTTGGTGCAGAGTTCCAGGGTAAAGAAACGCTCGATGGTCTGAAGTTCCTGTTTGGCCCCGAGGTGTACTGGGGCGCTAACCCTAAATACATGCTGAAATATGAATTCGGCGAGAACATTGGAACCAGCCCTAGATTCGCATTCATTCATTCAGAAGACGTTGCTCGTAGGGATACGGTAGCAAACCCGGGTGAAGCGGTGGCGATACAAACCCGTCAGACAACGTTATATTCAAAATTTGGTAACACTAAGAATCTGCTTGAGATCGGCGGTATCATGGCCAGTACCGAGAAAGTTGGCGACAAGTATAACTACATAGAGAACGGTGATGTCATCGTCAATGAGATCGACTTTGAAGATACGCTGGGTGTAAAAGCAACGTATTCCTTTGAAGCCTTCGGTGCCTCTCGTGCTTATGTGGGGCTGAATTATGCTGGCCTGACTGCTGATGGCGGTGCTACCCAGGCTAATTTCGGTTATTCCAACGGTGGAATCTTAAACTATAGCCAGCTGCCTTACTCTGAATACGGCAACAAGCAAGAGATCGAAACCGGCATCCAGATGAATTTCGGATCTATAACCGTTCTGCCACGGCTGATGTACCGCGAGAACCTGTTGGATGCAAATCCGAACATCCCTCCTGCTACTTCAGGCACAACCTTGTTCCCCGGGGTATCGGCTCGTAATCGAGATGATGATGCCTTCGCGGTACTCGGTAACAGGGAAGCCAGATCTGGCGAAGTGTTTTTGACCTATGACCCGACACCTGCGACTGGCTTCTACGAGTGGGATAATGACCGTCGTGAAGATGCTGATTTTGCATTTAATATCGGGGGAAATTACACCAGTTACCCTACCGCCACAGATTCATACCAGTTCTTCTTCCGTCCGGCTGGTGTCAATGCCGCCTTTGGTGAAGGCCTGATAGCCGAAGACGTGTGGAAGGTGATGAGCCGAATGGTAATGAATACCGATGGCGGCACCAATATAATTCTGAACCTCGAAGGTGGTAAGCAGCAATCATCAGGTTCACCTGATGGACCAGCGCGCGAGTATTTTAAAGTTGGCAGTAAGTTCTGGCTGACCAATGATCACATTATCGAAGGTTACGTCTATAAGGATGCCTGGGCACCTTATGACTTCTATCGTCAGTTTAACCAGACTTATCCCTGGCAGTTCAAGCTCGATTATTCGGTGTTGATGGGACCATACAGCTGGGCGGCTACGCCAGGTTCTACCAGCAAGTGGGGGGTAAGAGGCCTGTATAGAACGCTCGATGACCAGTCACCGGAAGATGAGTACCAGGATGGTAGAAATGATGCCATGTTCGAGATCGTCCTTTACGCGACATTCACATTTTAGCGTTTAAGCAAGTATTGTCCGAGTAAATATTATGAAAATACTAAATTATATAGAGCAACATCTAAAAATTCTTGGTGCTACGTTAGTCGCAGGCTCGATGCTCCTGTTAACAGCGGGTTGTAGTGAAGTCGATGGCGGAACCGTGCAGAATACCGTTCAATTACCAGAGGATTCAGTGCTTAATTTTTATTGTGCGGATGAGGGTATCTATCTGGAGCCCTGTGTCCTCGATAATCCTGAAAACCCATACGCCAAGGTCGCCGTTACCGAAGACAATAAATTCGAACTGAATGATGCTGCACCGTCCGCGAAGGCGAGATATTACCTGTGGGCGACTGCACTGGCTAAAGGTGCGGGTATACCTGGAGAGAACCAGTACTATACCGCTTTATCATTGCAACAAGTGTATGCTGATAGTGGTAGCGAAACGACTCGAGATCAGGCAATAAAAGCCTATCGATCTGTGTTGGATAACTTCTTTTTTGCGCCAACCTTTTTTATTGCAAGGCCTGGTGAGCTGCCCGGTGGCGAGCGCCTGTTGAATACTGGTTTTGGTTCACCAGATGCAACAGGTGGTGATGTCCTGTGTCACACCGATTGGCAATGTGAAAACGACAGTTATACAACTGCTGTTGACGGCCCCAATTCCGCACCGGTTTCACATAACGATGAAGATAACCAGTCGATTAAGCAGCTTGGCGACAGTTTGACTTTCCAGATCGTGACGGCGTTGCCTGACACCAACATATCTTATGAGGCATCGGTGTGGGCGATGAACTGGACTGGTAATGGCACCACTGATCCATTTACAGGTTCCGGTTTTATGGAGTTATCTTTCCTGGACGAGGGGGGCAACGTGCTCGCAGCAGAATACGTATACGTTGATACCGTCAATGATGGCACGAATGTCTACCTGCCACCGCAGGACGGAGCCGAAACCAGTGACTGGACCCGGTTGTCAGTTTCAGCCGTTGCACCGGCGCGTACCGAATCGGTCAAGATATTGCTGAAACATCAGCTTGTTGGTGGCTCAGGAGGCAGCCTTCGTTGGGATGACGCGAGTATAACTCCCGTTGCCAGCATCTCTATTGCCCTGAACAACATTGTTGGTGGCAATCTAGTTGATCCGGAGAGCGCGGGTCTTAAACCACTTTATTCAGACCCGGCCTTCGCACTTTCAGCTATAAGTGAATGGGGATATGTCTATGATCCTACGACTAAGATCATGTCCATTTTTCGATAATTGCCTTAACAATATACGATGTTAGTAAGGAGTAGTTTATGTTACCCAAAGATATTGTTAGAGGCGTCGGGAACTCACGAACAGATCCGTCGGTAGAGGCGGATGATTTACGAGATCGAGATGAAGAAGCGAGTAGTGATCTTTATAACGACAAGCGGTCTCCATATGGATTTGAACAGGATATGAATACTTACACAGAAAGTAACGATACCGTTTCCGGTGAGTTTCTAGAGCTTGCAGGTGAGCGTTTTTACGCGATCCACAATGCTGACAAGATGGCGCCATTTTTTATCAGTGTTATCTCAGACAGCGATCACTGGTTATTCGTGTCTTCAACCGGCGGCCTGACCGCCGGACGGGTTTCGCCTGAGACCGCCCTGTTTCCCTACGTCACCGTCGACAAGATTCACGATAATGCGGTGCATACCGGTAGTAAGACGATATTACACGTCAATATGAACGGCAAGCATTACGAGTGGGAACCTTTTAATATGGAGCATGACGGTCTTTACCTGATCAACCGTCACCTGTACAAGAACCTGC
>CBDUKK010000071.1:0-7300 GCA_965367795.1 uncultured Gammaproteobacteria bacterium | reverse complement strand
ACTGGAACCCGGAACAAGATCAGATCCATCTCGATGACGAGATAAGACTTGATGCTGTCATTCATCTCGCCGGTGAGAATATCGCTGATTCCCGCTGGAGCCAGAAGAAGAAAGACCGTATCCTAAACAGCCGGGTTCACGGCACCCGCTTACTTGCAGAAACCATCTCGCAGCTGGAACACAGACCTGAACTGTTTATCTCTGGATCAGCGATCGGTTTTTATGGTGATACCGGCGATAAGATAGTTGATGAAGACTCACCCAGGGGTAAAGGTTTTCTCAGTGATGTAGCAGCACAGTGGGAAGCCGCGACACAGGCGGCTGAAGATGCCGGCATAAGAACTATCCACATGCGCACGGGTATCGTTTTAAGCCCTCAAGGCGGCGTATTACAAAAGATGCTGTTTCCATTCAGCATGGGGCTCGGTGGTGTGGTCGGTAATGGACAGCAGTACATGAGCTGGATCAGTATCGATGATGTCGTCGGTGTTATCGATACCATGCTTGCCAATAATGAGATGACAGGGCCATACAACCTGGTCGCGCCCAATCCGGTAACAAACTACAGCTTCACTAAGAGCCTGGGGAAGGTCCTGCGCCGCCCGACAGTTTCACCCTTACCAGCATTCGTGGCACGTATGATGTTTGGCGAGATGGCAGATGCCCTGTTATTATCAAGCAGCAGGGTAGCTACCAGCAGATTGAAATCAGCCGGATATACATTCGCCGATAGTGACCTCACAGAGACATTGACCCGTTTACTGGACAAAAAATAATTAGACAGCCGGAAGTGATCAACGATGATTAAAACGAAAATATCTGCACTATCAGTACTGCTGCTCATCCTGACCGCATGCACCGGCAAACCCGATGGCGTGGTCGCGGTAAAAGATTTTCAACTCGACAGATACCTGGGCAAGTGGTACGAGATCGCCAGGCTAGACCATTCTTTCGAGCGCGGCCTGAGCAATATCACTGCACAGTATTCATTACGCGATGATGGCGGTGTAAAAGTCATCAACAGCGGGTTTTCAAAAGAAGACAATGAATGGCAACAGGCAGAAGGCAAAGCTTACTTCGTCGACGAGACGGATAGCGGCCATCTGAAAGTATCTTTCTTCGGCCCGTTTTATGGCTCCTATATCATCTTTGAACTAGAGAAGAAAGACTACCAGTACGCTTTTGTTTCCGGCCCTGATACTTCTTACCTCTGGCTGTTAGCCAGAACACCACAGGTCGACAAGAAAGTCAGCGAGCAGTTTGTAAAACGTTCACAGGAACTCGGTTTTGATACCAGCAAATTAATATATGTAGCACACGACAAGACTGACTAGCCATAGCGGTTAATATCACTACCACAGACAGGGCAATATTTTTTATATCAGCTTTAGCTGCGCTCGCCAAACACTTTATGACAGCAACTTCAGTGACTATTGCTAAAACACATAATTAACGGCAGCAAAACCCTTGATGACGTAGTCTTCACTCACTATTGGACTATCAGTCACGTCACTGCTTAGCGACTCAGCCGCAAGGCTCACTATGACCAGCCAGTCCCTGGTAACCTCGACAAAAACACCAAGGCCCGCTTCGATACTAACTACATCATCAAGATAATAGGCCGGTCGCTCAGCTGTTGCCTGACTGTCTGTTACACCAAAATCGTAGTTACTTATTTCAGAGCTGGTCCAGTTGAAAGTGATGGACGGGGAAAACCTAAACACACCTGTCTGCAGCGATTTCCCTAACTCCAGACGCGCCTCTCCGCCACCGATATTGTCCAGCACGTCATGCTCATAACTTGCTGATAGATCAAGACCTCCGGGAAGATTTGCCTGTATCGCCAGTCCCGCCATAAAAGTGTCATCACGATCACCCATGCCTTGCAGAAAGTCACTATCATCCTCATCGTAAACACCTATTCGATAACGTCCGGTTGCGGCAAGCCTGAGCTTGCCACTGCCAGCAACGCCAAACGCAAGCTGTGGCCCAAAGATCTGCAGGCGATCGCCGTTGTAAGTAATCGCCGGGATAACCTGGGACACAGCACCGTTGTAATCACGATAGGGACTGCTTCTGAAGATGACGCCGACACCTACACCGATGCGGCCAAATTTACCCAGTGGGAGATAGAGTTCTACATCGAAGGAACGGGATTCCGCCTGCCCTATTGTAAATGCAGCACGCTCATATGCGGGAGGCCCCTTGGGACGGTATCGGTTAGAAAAGCCGAGAGGCTCTGTTGGTATACCGATAAAATTCTTATCCATACGCTTATTGCCGTTTTCATCATAGTAAACCATCAGCGCATATTCGCCAGCTTCAACATCTTCAATGAGGTATTCATCACGACCGTCCAGCTGGTGTATATCAACCCGGTATGGGTCACGCAGATCACCAAAAGTATTGGCTGAATCAAACAATACCAGGGCAACCGAACCTGATTCTGGCGGATTATCTATACGCACTGTTATATCGGCAGCAATTATATTAGAGCTATATAGAAATATGAGCCCGCTGAAAAAGATTGTTCTTAAAATATTCACTTAAATATCGCCCTAATCACTATGCGCTTGAATAATCCATTACTGGATTATCGCTATATAGCAAAGTTCACTTTACGAATGAGGTGAAGATAGTCCGCCATGGTTTACCGTCACATCGATCATAGTTCCTGCATGAGCGGGTACATCCTCTGCAGGGCAACCTTTCGCCTTTCATTTTAATTTTCTTCTCTATATCAGAGTTATTCTTACTCATAACTTACCTCATTAGGCTTTCATCAATTCAAGATGCGCAGGGTTTATACACAATCGGTTACCGCAACGTTGTTTCACCAGGCAACCATCAGGAACAGGCTCGACAAATGCTCGATAACTTGCAGATTGAGCACTGACCATCTGCACAGTCTTATCAGACTGCACCTGTTTCAGGCGACCATAACCGCTGTTTGATACCTGCCCCTGCCATACCCAGCAAGCGCTGTCATCGAGTACGATGACCGTATCAAACAGCTGTTTTTGCTGTGCTGTCATATCTTGTTTCATCAATCACCCCCGGCGTTTAAGCCTGATTTTAATCTTCACAAAAATTTCACTGGTTTTTGACATCCATTTCACACCACCCGCTTCAGAATCAAGGTTGTACAAGTTTATGCACAACTAATCTATCTGTATAAAAACGATCTATGAATATATTTATATAACTCAACTTGTTGTTATATATAAATATTTCTGCCATCAACCAGGTATTACACAAAAACTCTATTGACATAGTCAGAAAGAATTGTAGAATTATTGTACACCTTTTGTGTAATTTGTGTATAATTAATTTCACACCACATATATCGAGGTAATAATGCCAATCACAGCACAAACAGCACTGCAATGGAGCGAACAGGGTTATGTACCGGACAGGGTCATACGACTTGGTATACAGCGTCTGCTTGCAGAACGTCTTCTCGAGATTCAGCACAATGACTGTGAAGCCATGGCTGACGAGGAAAACTCGTTCATACAGAGTATGAAGGAATCTCCGATAGCACTTGTTCCTGACAAGGCCAATGACCAGCACTATGAAGTACCTGCTGAATTCTTCGATCTCGTACTTGGTAGATACAGAAAGTACAGCTGCTGCTACTGGTCTGAAGAAACGTCTTCTCTGGACGATGCAGAAAAGAACGCATTAATCCAGACATGCCAGCATGCAAGAATTGAAGATGGCCAGGACATTCTGGAACTGGGTTGCGGCTGGGGATCCCTCAGTCTGTGGATGGCTGAAAACTATCCTGAGAGCAATATCACTGCAGTGTCCAATTCAAACTCACAACGCGAACATATCGAAGCTGCAGCCTCTGAACGTGGCATTAAGAACCTGAGGATCATAACCTGCGATATGAATGATTTCGATATCGACGGGAAATACGATCGTATCGTTTCTGTCGAGATGTTTGAACACATGCGTAACTGGCAAACCCTGTACAAGAACATAAACCACTGGCTCAAACAGGACGGACTGTTTTTCAAACATATATTCGTCAACCGTGCTGTGCCTTATTTGTTCCTGGAGCTCGATGAGAGTGACTGGATGAGCCGTCACTTTTTTAGCGGCGGCATGATGCCAAGTGACGACCTGCCCCTGCACTTTCAACAGGACCTCACACTGGAAAGACAATGGCGCTGGCAGGGTCAACACTATGAAAAAACGTCAAACGCGTGGCTTTCTAACATGGACAAGAACAAGCAAGCAGTATGGCCGATATTAGAGAAGACATACGGTGCAGACCAGGCTCAGAAATGGTGGATGAGATGGCGTATGTTCTTCATGGCCTGTGCCGAACTTTTTGCCTATAACAACGGGCAGGAATGGTACGTATCACACTACCTTTTCTCCAAGCGATAGACAGGAAGTAGCGATGAACAAATCTATCATTATCAACTTTCTGCTGTTTCAGCTCGGCTGGTTTGCCTGCGTGCTCGGCGGCGCATATGATCAGGCCCTGCTCGGCAGCCTGATAGCACTGGCAATTATCATCTACCATTGCTACCGAGCCTCCGATGCAGTACAGGAAGGCCGCCTGTTATTGCTGGCACTTATCATCGGTCTGATCTTTGAGTCAATCATCACAGCACAGGGCATCGCCCGGTATAGTACTGGCCAGGTATTCGATTTCATGGCACCACTGTGGATGATCTTGATGTGGCCATTGTTCGCGACCACCCTGAACCTGTCGATGCGCTGGATGAAGGGACTTTCCCCGGTAGTGGTAGCGATTATCGGTGCCCTGTTTGCGCCTCTTGCCTACTACGCTGGTAACCGTCTCGGTGCTGTCAGCTATGATGATATAAAGATCTCGCTTGCCATCATCGCAATGGCATGGGCAGTATTGCTTCCTGCGCTGGTCGTCATGTCTTTGAAACTGGACGGCTACAACACATCACCGATAAAGAGTGATCTTAACGAGAACCCTCAGCATGTTTGAGATAAACACTTTTTTATATACCCTGGTAGTACTGTTCATCATTGCCTTCGCGTTGTGGATAGTCAGCCGTATAAAAAATGACGTAGGGATAGTCGACAGCTTCTGGTCCCTGCTGATACTTGCGGCCGGTTTATGTTTCCTGTTTTTTAGCAACACTACAATAACCGAAAGACATACGGTTGTTACCATAATGCTTGCAGCATGGGCTATAAGGCTGGCCGCTCACATCACGTGGCGAAACTGGGGCCAGGAAGAAGACAGCCGTTACCAGGAAATAAGAAAGAACAACCAGCCTAACTTCGAGTTTAAGAGTCTCTATATCGTCTTCCTGTTACAGGCCTTCCTGGCTTTGATCGTTGCGTTGCCACTGATGAGCATCTTCTCCAGTGAGTCAGCTATCAGCAGACTGGACTACCTTGCGTTCGCTCTCTGGACTTTCGGAATGTTTTTTGAAGCCGTCAGCGACATGCAACTCGCCCGTTTTAAGGCATCGGGAAAAAACCGTGGAAAAGTACTGAATACCGGGCTCTGGCGATATAGCCGTCACCCCAACTATTTCGGCGAATTCTGCATCTGGTGGGCATTCTTCCTGTTTGCAGTGGCGTCTGGTTACTGGTGGAGTATCGTATCACCGCTGCTAATGTCGATACTGTTATTAAAAGTATCCGGGGTAAGCCTGCTGGAGAGCACCATCTCAGATAGACGCCCTGAATATGCCGACTATCGAAAATCGACCAACGCATTTTTCCCGTGGTTTCCAAAAAAATTTCTCGAATTATGAGCCTGGGTGTAATCGTCATGAAAAAAGACTATCAACAGTTTAATACCGTTATCAGCAGTCATAGACATGGCCTGTTTCAACTCGCCCTACTGCTGATGCTAAGTATCTTTAACCTGGCCTACGCCACTAGCAGTGTCTCTGGCAGCACAGATAAAAGCTGGGAGTTCAAAGTCTACCTGGATGGAGATGAGATAGGTTTCCATAACTTCTCGATGTTACAAAAAGAGAATCGTCAAGAGATCTACAGCAGCGCGCGCTTTGATGTCAAATTCCTGTTTTTCAATGCATACAGCTATGAACATGACAACGTCGAACACTGGCGTGGCCAGTGCCTGGAAAGCATCAATGCCGTAACCAATGATAACGGTGAAAGATATAACGTTTCCGGAAAAGTGGATAACGAAGAATTCATCGTAAACACCCTTGAGAAAAACAGCGCCTATCTGCCATGTGTGAAGACCTTTGCCTACTGGGACCCTGATTTCCTCAACGAGACCAGGCTGCTGAATTCACAGACCGGTGAAATGATCGAAGTAGAGAGCGAGTTCATCGGCAACGAGACCCTTACCCATCAGGGTAAAGAGATCGAATCCAGACGTTACCGTCTACTAGGAGAAAATTTACAGATCGATCTCTGGTATTCAGATGATGATAACTGGTTAGCGCTGGAATCACTGACAGAAGGTGGGCGTATCGTCAGATACGCGATGCCATAAAAAAGGATTATACAAAAATGAAAAACATAATACTGCTATCACTGACCATGTTACTGAGCGCATGCGGGAGCCAGAATGTGAAACCGATAAATACTGTCGATTTTGTCGACCTCGATAGATTCATGGGTGACTGGTATGTCATTGCCAACATACCGACGTTTATCGAAACTGATGCCTATAACGCCATAGAGACATATGCGATGAACGATGATGGCACTATCGCAACGACGTTCACTTTCCATGACAGCTCACCTGATGGCGAACTGAAAAAGTATGAACCGACAGGTTTCATCGTCGATGAACAGTCAAACGCTCTATGGGATATGCAATTCATCTGGCCTTTCAAAGCAGAGTATCGTGTCATCTATCTCGATGAGAACTATGAGACCACCATCATCGGGCGCACAAAACGTGACTACGTCTGGCTGATGTCGCGGCAATCCAGCATCGATGAAGAAAGTTACGCATCGCTGCTTGCATATATCGAAGCTCAGGGTTACGACATAAACAAAGTACAGAAAGTACCGCAGCTATGGACAAAAGAAACAGCAACTGGCAACGGTCAATACGAGGAGAACAAGCAATGAAGATCGCGATCATCGGCAGCGGCATCGCGGGTAATGTTGCCGCCTATCACCTGAACAAAGAACACGATATCACGTTATTCGAACAGTACAGTCATATCGGTGGACACACGCATACTCATTCTATCGATGATGCGGCAGGAGACTTGAATATAGACACCGGCTTTATCGTGTTGAACGACAGGACCTACCCCAACTTCATCAAGTTACTCGAAGAACTCGACGTCGATATACAGAA